>JBMFUH010001131.1:0-2099 GCA_049966735.1 Isosphaeraceae bacterium | reverse complement strand
GGCTGGGCCTGGAGAGTCTTCTCGATGAGCTCGTGGTCCGGTTCCGAGAGCGGCAGGACGCTGGCCCGTTCGTTCTGGAGTTCTTCGGTGAGCCAGGTCGCGGTCTGACGCAGCTCGTCAACGAATCGCCTGGCCTCGTCGCTGGAGGACAGGAGTTCATCGATCTCGCGCTCTTGGGTCTGGTCCAGTTCGCCCAGGGCATAAGCAGTCAGCCGGGGGTCGTCGGTATCGAAAATCATCTCGTGTTCTCCTTTCAGCTCATTCAGGCTCGGGCTTCGACCGGCTGACTGTCGAAAAGCTTGCCTCTCAGGGCCTTGATTCCGGCGTGGATCAGATAGCCGACGTTGGAGACGCTGTGGCCGCTGATCCGGCTGATTTCCTGGTACGAGAACCCGTTCTGGAACTTGAGACGGAGAACCTCGCGCTGGTTGACCGGCAGGGTTTCCAGCAGGTCCAGCACGCGCTTGCCCAGCTCGTGACGTTCGACGGTCTCGCACGGGCCCGGTGAGGGGCTCAGGCATCGATTCACCTGTTCATCGCTCAACTGAGTCATGCGATGCTCCTTCCGCAGAACATCCAGAGCGCGGTTGCGGCAGACCGTGAAGAGCCATTCGGCCAGGTGATCCCCGACCGACGCTCGACTTTGGGTGCAGAGGCGCAGGAACGCGTCCTGCACAACGTCGCGCGCGGCGTCCGGGTCGCCCAGCAGGCGTGTCGCATAGAGCGCCAGAGGACCCTCGAAGCGGGCCACCGCCTCGCGAACCCAGGTTCCGTGCTCGGGGTCCGTTCGATCCGCCATCATTGCACTCGCAAGGAATGCGATCCCATTCAGTGAGATTACGGGCGACCGCGACGCTTCTTAGAGGCGAAGCCGAAAAAACCTCAACGAGCCGCTAGGTCAGATCCTCCACGGCCGGGCCGGAGGAGCGCGAGCCGCCAGCGCCGGCGGTCTGCTTCGCCCGGGACCAGCCGAAAACCGCCAGGTTGGCCGCGATCACCAGGAGAGCGAGCGCCGCGGCCCGCGAGCGCGCGTCATCCGGACCATCGGCGAGGGCCACGATTCCCGGCCCCATCGGCCGGCTTTCCAGCGTGGGCGCCAGCACGATCGCCGGGGCAATTCCGGTCGCCGCCAGCACGGCCCAGAGCAGGATTGTCCGCGAGGATACGTTCCCCGAGCCGCGCAGACCAAGCGAGCGTGCACGATGTCGCCCCGCGCCGGCCAGGAGCGCCTGATCGATCCGGCGGCTCGACGGCTCCGCGTGTTCGAGCGGCCTGAACCTCGCCAGCAGCTTGAGGGGCAGGTGCGCCAGGCAAACCCCCAGGAAAAGGGCCAAGCCCGTTCCGCCGTAGGGATCAAGAATCCGCCCCAAGAGCGCCAGCCCCCTTGCAGCTCCGGGCCAGCGCAGTCGCGTCTCCAGCCAGAGCGAGCCAAGCTGAACCAACCGGGACAGGGCGAGAACGCCAATCCCCATGACCAGCGGTGGAACCGCGCGGACGAGAGCCCATCCGACGCGTCTCCATCTCTGCTCGGTCGGGTCCACGGCACCACGAGGCAGCCAGGAGGCAAGCATCCAGGCCACCAGCCCAACCCCCAGACCCAGAAGTGCCGAGTGTAAGACCAGCGCGGTCGTTGGAGGTTCCGTCAGGCGGCGGAGCAAGTCCAGCACGCCCAGCCGAGCGAATAGTCGAGGATTGTCCGGATAAGGCTCCCGGGCCAGGCTCAACCTCGCCAGGCCCAGACACGGCAGCCAAGCGAGAACGGCTCCGACCACAAGGACGATGGCAAAGGCAAGCGTCCGGGGCCACGCGGCATCGAGACCCGGCGGCCGCGGCCGATCCGGCGTCCCGGGCTTGATCGCGTTTGGATACCTCTTCGCCCGCCCCCACACGAGCACCAGCCCCTGGAACGCCAAGGTGATGGTCAGGCTGATCAGGCAAAGACCGGCAATGCGAGGAAACGGGTCGGGCCCGATCGACGCAAAGACGACCTGGAACCCGAGCGTCCGCCGCAAGCCCAGGACCAACGGCGGGCCGGGATCAGCCAGGGTGAGCATGAAGATCAGGCTGACCACCGGGGCGATGGCGGGCCGGACCGACGG
>JBMFUH010001130.1:0-2105 GCA_049966735.1 Isosphaeraceae bacterium | reverse complement strand
GCATAAGTTGGCTGGCGGCGGCGCTTCGTGATGTGATAGGCTCGGAAGACGATGGCGATCCGTCTGCGTATTTCGAGTATGCTCATGCTCTCAAGAGCATTGGCCTTTTCATGAGCGTAGAGCCGCAGAGCGAACTCCCGGAAACTGGCGCCCGGCTGGTTGGCCTTGAAATAGAGCCAGTCGTAGCAGAGTTCCTCGCGTGACCTGAGGGCCCAGAGCCTCGTGCCCGGCCCGAAGGCCATGCGCAAATCCATCAAGGCGAAAAGCTCCAACGACCTTTCCTGTGGAGAGGACATCATGCCAGTCTCCCGAGCGCCCGCTTCAATCATTGCGATCGCCGCTCCCCTCCTCACGCATCATCCGTTCGAAGAAGCCTGATCCTTCCTTGACCTGGAAATGAAGTTCAACGCCGACCACGGCACTTCCAAATAACCCACTATGGCGCATTCCGCCCGTGTTGAGAAATGAATTCTCCTTGAAACGCGTTTTTTTTGGAAGGTCGAGTCCTCCAAGACGCACTTTCGAACGCCTTGTCCAAGTTTTTTTAGGGAATACTGATCAGGTTTCTTGGATTGATGCACGGGAGCCTGGAAACTGGACGCATGGCACGCAAGCACGACATCGCGCAGGAGTGCGTCGGTCTGGTCGTTGACCGCGGGGCCGGGGTGATGACCTTCCTGAGAGCGAGTCTGGCTTCGCGGCGGACAGCCGAGTACAATCGTCCTAGGTGGGCGGAAGGATAAGGGGACGTGCATGTGTCTGGGGCCGGTCAGGACCTGTTGGCCGGGACGCTTGGTTCCAGGCTGAAGGAAACGGAGTCGGTGCGGTATGGGTGAATTGTCGCTGCCGATGCTCTGGGCGCAGGCCGCTATCGGGGGGGCGGGACAGACGTCGGCTACCGGAGTCGCCAATCCGGCCGCGCTGGCCTCGCTCGCGTTTCGCCGCTGGTGCTTGGGGCTGACGCTTTGCTCGCCCGAAGCCGCCCCCAGCCTGGACGGTCTCTGGGCCTTTCTGTGCGGCCTCGGCGTGCTCATGCTTCTGGCAATCGTCTTCCAGGGGCCGCGACTGGCGCTTCAGCAGCTTCTGGATCTGCCCGGGCATCTCGCTCTGGTCACCCGGGCCGCTCGCCGAGCCTGGCGCGCGGGGCCGGTCGTGGCGGCGCTCATCGCCTTCACGGTCCTTTCCTGGACGGGAAGCCAGACATTGGGGTTCGTCGCCGACAGGGCGGACAAGGGGAAGGCAGACCTCACCATCTTGACCCACTCGCGGGCTCGACTTGAGCTGGCTGTCGAGCAGGGGATGTTCGCCGGGTTGACGCCGCTGCGCGACCTGGCGGGTCTGGCAGACAACCTGCCTCTCCTCCTCTGTGCCATCTACCTGGTTTTCCGGGCTTCTTCGGGGATGCTTCCCTCACCCGTCAACGGGCCAGGGGGACGGGGAGGGTATGGGTTGAGCGCGCGGGCGAAAGGCCCCTATCCCGGCTCGGGCTGGGCGACGTTCATCTGGGGCTGCGGCGCCTTGTACGTTCTTTACAAGCTGGTGGCGCGGGCATCGGGAAGCGTCGATCTGCCACTGGGTGGATGCCTGGTCGCCGAGGCTTTTCTCATTCCGCTGGTCATGGCGCTCTGCGACGGTTTTCTGCTGGCCTGGATCCTGACCGAGATCCGGCAGGCCGGGTTCGACGAGGCGGGGGAGGATCGATCCCATCCGGGCTACGTTCTGGAGCTGATGCCGGCCGCCGCCCTGGCCAGCGTGCTGGCTCTCCCCGCGCGCTACGTGGGCACGCTCGTCTTCCTGGTTTACCAGCACCTGCCGACCTCGATCGGCACGACGCCGGTCGGTCGCTATATCCGCTGGCAGTTTGGCTGGGGGCTGGTTGATCTGCAAGGGGCCTCTCTGATCGTGCTGGGGACAGTCGGCGTCGTGGCCTGGACGCGGGGTTCGCTGGGCGAGGCCTTCTCCGGTTACAGAAACCTGCTGCGCAAGCAGGGAGGGCGTCTGATCGCGACGATCGCCATGGCGGGGGTGGCGGCGTGCCTGCTCGGCGGCCTGATCTATCCTCTTATCTTGCTGCTTCCTCCGGCTGGTTGGGTTTTGCCGGCGGC
>JBMFUH010001129.1:0-2109 GCA_049966735.1 Isosphaeraceae bacterium | reverse complement strand
CGGCTTGACATGCTACCACCAGCCTCGGCCGGCGCGAACCGCGTCTTACACCCACGAAAAGAACGGCCCCGGAAAACTGGTTGACACGGCCGGCGCGGGCGTTACCATGGAATAAGTTGACCCTCCACGCGTCGTCCCTGTCGAGACGCTCTGACCTCAGGTTGGCGCCGAGCTGTCGGCCACCCCATCCCGACATCACTCTCGTGCCGTTACAATACAGGTATCCTGACCACTACTCCAACGGCTGCCGGGGCCCGCTCCGGGAGACGGAAGATCATGATTGGCCTGCGCGAGTTGCTGTTGATCGGAATGGTTTTTCTGGTGCTCTACGGCCGGTCGGGCGTGCTCAAGGGGCAGCGAGCGCAGAAGGTTTTGCCCTGGCTCTCTCCGGTCCGCCGGTCGACCGCACGCAGAGGCGCCCCGGCAAGGGCTGGATCGGGGGAGGAGACTTCCTCGGCGACCGCCCGCTTGACCTCGAACGTCCCCGGGTCGTTCCTGCTCCGGGGCGACCGCCTGTACTGGTTCTTGACCATCCTCGCGGCCACCGCCGTCGCCGCCTGGATCATCACCCGGACGCTCATCACCAGCGGCAATGCTCCGCTGCCTCGCTGAGAGGGGGCGGATGATGACGCCGCTTGCGTTCTTTCAGAAGATCGGGCCAACCGAGCTGTTGCTCGCCGCCTTCGTCTCCCTGCTTCTTTTTAGCAATCGACTTCCCAGCGTGATGGACTCGCTGAGAGACAGCTTCACGAACTTCAGGAATCGTTTTTGAACCGACCCCGTGCGTGCCCCGTACTTGACTTCCGCCCTGCTTTAAGGACCAAGACCATGCCGCTAGCATTCCTGCAGAACATCGGGACGACCGAGCTGTTGATCGTCGCCTTCGTCTCCCTGCTCGTCTTCGGCAATCGCCTTCCCAGTGTGATGCGTTCGCTGGGCAAGAGCGTCACCGAATTCAAGAAGGGGGTCGCGGGAATCGAGGATGATATCGATCAGGCCGTCACTCACGACAAGGAAAAAGAGAAGGATAAGGTGACTCCCAGCACTCCCTGATTCGAGGACGGAGGTTGACCCATGTTTCCACAGTTTGGCCCGCTGGAAATGCTCCTGGTGATGGGCGTCGCCGTGCTCCTTTTCGGCAAGCGCCTGCCCGACGTCGGCCGCCAGCTTGGTCGGGGAATCATCGAGTTCAAGAAGGGACTGGGTGGCATGGGAGACGAGTTTTCCGAGAGCTCCAGCTCGATGAGCAGCTACTCGTCCACCTACGGCTACACCCACAAGTACGACGAGAAGACGCGGAGCGACTCGGTCTACAGCGACGCGTCCGTCCCCAAGTTCGAGCTGCCCGGAACGCCCTCGTCGGAGGTTCCCCAGATGGAATATCCCCAGCCGTCGCCGCACGATTGAGAATGTCTTTTAAATACGGATGTCTGTATGTGGCTCATGCAAGGTCTCGGTATCTGGGAACTTGCCCTCCTGGCCGCGGCGCCGCTGGTTCTCTGCCTTTTCCGGACGGGCCGGCGCTGGAGCGTGGCCGTCGTGCCATGCCTCACGATCGCGGCGCTGGCTCCCGGGACCGACCCGCTCTGCATGCTCTTGATCTCGAGCGCGCTTCTGGGCGCTTTCGTGGCCGGTGTCTGCATCGGGCCCAGGCTTCGTGCCGTCGAGGTGAGATGAAGTCGCTCGGAGGATGCTGATCCGTCAAGGCGGTTCAAGTGTGCGTTTCTTCCTCCCGTTCCGCCAGGGCTTGAGCGCGCCGGGCCAGGCGGACGGCCTGGCGGGCCTCGGCCGCGCGGTCGCGCCGGCGATCGGCCTCGGTCTCGCTCAGGAGCGGGGGAACCCGCTCCAGTTTCTCTCCCTTGTCGTCGAGCGCCACGTAGAGGCAATAGCCCACGCCAACCTTGCGCCGGTCTGCTCTTTCGATGGGTTCGGCGAAGATGTCGATGCGCGACTCGATCGATGTCCGGCCGACGTGTGTGACTTCCGCACAGAGTTCGACCCGCTCGCCCACGTGGACCGGGCCGAGAAACGTGAGCGAATCCATGGCCGCGGTGGTGATCTGACCATGGCCGACATGACGCAGCGCGGCGATGGCCCCGCACTCGTCGG
>JBMFUH010001128.1:0-2110 GCA_049966735.1 Isosphaeraceae bacterium | reverse complement strand
AATTGCACTGATCGCATAAATTTGGTCAAGATCAATTCCGACTAGCAATGCATACCGGATGTACCAGACCCGCTCCGTGTTGGGGATCGCCAGCCTCGACCTGATCTCATCCGCGGTGGGTTGCCGCGGGGTTCCCCACAGGTCCTTCTTATCGCAACCGAGGCCGAACCGGCCGACCTCGAGCCCGCGCAGCGCCTTCTGGAGAGACTCCTTGAACGTGCGTCCAATGGCCATCACCTCGCCGACCGACTTCATCTGAGTGGTGAGCACCGGATCGGCGTCAGGGAATTTCTCGAATGCCCAGCGGGGCACCTTGGTCACGACGTAATCGATCGTGGGTTCAAAGCATGCGGGCGTATCACCGGTGATGTCGTTCTTGATTTCATCGAGCCGAAATCCAACCGCCAGTTTCGCCGCGATCTTGGCGATCGGGAACCCAGTCGCCTTGCTCGCCAGCGCGCTACTCCGGCTCACCCTGGGGTTCATCTCGATCACGATCATCCGTCCGTTCCGGGGATTGATCGCGAACTGAACGTTGGAGCCGCCCGTCTGGACGCCGATCTTCCTGAGGATTGCCAGGGAGGCGTCACGCATCCTCTGATACTCTTTGTCCGTCAAGGTCTGGGCAGGCGCCACGGTGATGCTGTCGCCCGTATGAATGCCCATGGGGTCGAAGTTTTCAATCGAACAGACGATCACTGCATTGTCCGCGCAATCGCGCATCACTTCCATCTCATATTCTTTCCAGCCGATCACGCTCTCCTCGATCAGCACGGAGTGCACCGGAGAAAGCTCGAGTGCATAAGCAACCATGCGGTCGAACTCCTCCCGGTTGTAAGCGATCCCGCCGCCCGATCCCCCCAGCGTGAAGCTGGGCCGTAAGACACACGGCAAGCCGACCTCGTCGCGGATCTTCCTCGCCTCATCGAGGTTGTAAGCCAGGCTGCTGCGCGCGCTTTCCAGCCCAATCGCCTGCATACATTCTTTGAAAAGCGCCCGGTCCTCCGCTTTGCGGATCGCCTCGGCCGTCGCACCAATCAACGTGCAACCGTGCCGCCTCAAAGCGCCAGACTCATCCAGGGCCATGCCCACGTTCAGTCCGGTTTGCCCTCCCAGCGTGGGCAGAACCGCATCCGGTTTCTCGACGGCGAGGATTTGCTCGATGTGCTCGGGTGTGATGGGTTCAATGTACGTGCGGTCAGCCATGTCCGGGTCGGTCATGATCGTGGCCGGATTGGAATTGACGAGCACAACCTTGTAGCCCTCCTCCCGGAGAGCTTTGCACGCTTGAGTCCCCGAATAGTCAAACTCGCATGCCTGACCAATGACAATAGGACCGGCGCCGATAATTAAAATTTTGTGGATATCAGTTCGCTTTGGCACAGAAGGACGCCTTCAAGGAAAGCCACATTTCGTGTGCCTGTCGAGACCTGTCGGCAACACCACGTGGCAAATACGGAACAACCATCGGCCCGATCCTGGCCCGAGCTTGGCGGATCGCGCGCGGCCGTACAAAACTACCAACGATAGCAGCATTCCTTACCCGCTTCAAACCCGGCTAGCGACACGCCCCGTTGAACCGCTATCTTAGCCACTCCTGTCGCCGAACCTCGAGTTCATCGAACAGCTTATGAAGCAAGTTATACATCACGTAATCTGTGGTTGATACCGTTCGACGTCTGGCCGCGATTCAGCCCTCCCCGGGCGCCGACCGGCGCTCCTGGTCCAGCAGGATCTCCCAACCCGTTTTCGAGCGAGGCCACGGCGCGCATCCGCGGCAAAAGGCCGCCCGACCCTTGATGGCCCGTGATCACCATTCGAGTACCGCGTCGGGAGCCAGCATCAAGTCTCGCGCTATCCAGTCGGCACCGGCCGCAGCCAGTTGCTCAACCGAAAACGATGTCGTCAACCCCAGACAGCGCGAGCCGGCGGCCTTCGCGGCGGTGACTCCCGAGACGGCGTCCTCGATCACCAAGCAGGCGGCTGGCTCCAGGCCGAGCCGCCGCGCGGCCAAGTTGAAGATGTCCGGGGCGGGCTTCTTGCGAGAGATGTCCTCGCCGACCACGACGGCGTCGAAGGAACCCGACGGCAGGCCAAGCTCACGCAGGTT
>JBMFUH010001127.1:0-2111 GCA_049966735.1 Isosphaeraceae bacterium | reverse complement strand
GGTATCATCTTATTGGCGGTGGGCAGTGGGAAGGCTGGGGCATTCGATCCGCACAGCGGACCCTACGAGAGTCGAAATCGATGAAACAAAGCCAACCTTCATCGTTTCTTCACAATCAGCAGGCGCTGCCGATGTCCCGGGCGCTTGGTCGGCGCAGCGGGCCCTACGATCTTCGCAATCGCCGAAACAAAGCCAACCTTCGCCGTTTCTTCATAATCACGAGGTTCCGCTCAAGAGATCGAGCGCGAAAGCGACAAAACGAAGCCAATGCATTTTTCAATACAAGTTGTTTGTAGAAATGGACTTAAGTGCGTTCACCCGGGTGTTCTTGCCGACAAAACGAAGCCATTTTTCGCCTGGACCTGCCCTCACGCATCGACTGGGGCTGGATGGTCGTGATCGGCCTGCTTGCGCTCGGACTGCACCTGGTCTATGTGCTTCAGTACACCGCGCATCCCCTGGGTCGGCTGCTCTGGGTCGACGAAATCATTTACTGGGAGCGGGCCGGGGAGATCCTCCGGGGCGTCTGGCTGCCGGACCAGCCATTCTACCAGGACCCACTCATCCATTACCTCCTTGCGGGCTTGATGAAGCTCGTCGGCACGGAGACGACGCCTTTGCGGATCGCGCTCGCGTGTCTCGGCTCGCTCACGCCGATCATCACCTACTGGGTCGGCTGCCGGGCATTCGGCCGGGCGGAAGCCGTCGTTGCCGGGCTCGTGCTCGCGGTCTACGGTCCGCTGGTCTTCACCGACGCCCAGATCGAGAAGGAAGGGCCAGGCGCGCTCTTCTGCGCGCTTGCGCTCTGTGCGACGGTTCACGCGATCGGATCGAGACAAGGGCATGTGGTGGCGGCGCTGGCTGGATTGCTCTGGGGCCTGTTGACGCTCTTGCGCGGGAATGCCCTGCTCGTGGCGCCGATCGGCGTTTGCTGGTGGCTGGCTTATCCGTCGATGCCCAGGCGCTGGCGCTGGTTGAGGGTTCTCGGTTTCCTCGCGGGTTTTGCACTGGCGATCGCGCCTGTCACGCTGGTGAACCTGGCGGTCTCGCGTCCGCGCGAGTTCATCCTGACGACCACGCAGGGGGGCGCCATGTTCTACACGGGCAATGGCCCCGGCGTCAGTGGCGTGGGCGAGCCGTCGTTCGTCCGGCGCGACCCGCATGTCGAGGCCAGCGATTTCGCGGCCGAGGCCGAGCGCCGGACTGGAAGGACGCTCACGCCCGGCCAGGTCTCCTCGTTCTGGATGAAGGAAGGTCTGCGTCAGTGGCGCGAAGCGCCTCTGGCCTCACTCCGCTTCCTCGGTTTCAAGCTGGGCTTGCTGTTCAACGACCAGGAAGTTCCGGACAGTCAAAGCCCTGACTGGATTGCCTTGACCGCCGCGCCTAACCTTCATCTGGCGTTCCTGAGCTTCGGCTGGCTGCTTCCCTGGGCCGCCCTCGGCCTGACTCGGAGGGACCGAACTCCCTTCCTCTGGTTCCTCGAGACGGTCACTCTTGCCGGGCTGTTGTCGACGGCGGTATTCCTGGTGCTGGGCCGGTATCGCGTCCCTTGGGCGCCGGCCTTGGCATTGCTCGCCGCGGCGGGAATCGTCGACGTCGCGCGGCGGATCTCCCTGCATGAGTGGTCAAGCCTTGCCTGGCGCATCGTCCTCGTGGTCTTGCCCTGCACGGCCCTGGCCTGGCGGACCGGAATCGATCCGGACCCGGATCGCTGGGGCTATTTTCAACAGGCTCTCCTGGTCGGTTACCTTCAGGCGGACGATCTCGATGCGGCGATCGACGTGCTGGACGATGCCCGGGCGGTGGGCCCGCGATCGCCGGCCTCGGCCGCGGTCTTCGCGCCCGGGCTGGTTCAGAGCCAGTTGACCCGTGCGGTCGGCCGCCGCTGGGCGATTGTGCGGCAGAACCCGGACCTCGTGCTCACGCAGGCCAGGCTGGCCCGCGTCGTTCCGCAGACGCATGAGCTGGCCGGACGCCTGCTTGATGAAGCGGAGCGGCTTGATCCTCATGACTCGGCTTACTGGCGCGAGCGCGGGGGCTGGTGGCTGGGCCGGCAGCGGAATGACCCCGGCGCGCGGGAGCAGGCGATCAGGGCCTACCGCCGCGCGGGC
>JBMFUH010001126.1:0-2121 GCA_049966735.1 Isosphaeraceae bacterium | reverse complement strand
GTTGGCCAGTCGCGATCGCCCCCCAGCCCGACCTGCCGCGTGACGTCCTCGAATCGCCCGTCTCCTCGGTTGTGATAGAGAGCGTAGGAGCGCCAGCGGGTCACGAAGAGATCGGCGTGACCGTCATTGTCGTAATCGCCGACTGCCACGCCCTGGCCGTAGCCCTGGGTCATGCCGCCGATTCCCGAGGCGTCGGTCACATCCTCGAACGTGCCGTCGCGGCGGTTGCGAAAGAGGCGGTCGCCGCGGGGAGGGCGGCCCCGATCGGGGGGAAACCGACCTCCTTGCACGACATAGACATCGAGCCAGCCGTCGCCGTCATAATCGATCAGCCCGACACCGGCTCCGGTAAACTCGGGCAGCTGGTGGATACTGGACTCGCCGTTCTCGTACACGAACGAGAGACCGGCGGCCTGGGCGTCGTCGCGAAACTGGATCGTGACAGCATCGTGAGGTTCGGCGGCTGTTTGAGCTCGGTCCACCACCCCGGCCAGGTCGGCGGCCAGAAGTTGAGCCAGCGTTTGCCCCGGCGCCCCGGAACTTTCCGCCGGGCCCTGGAGCCGGGCCAGGGCGGTTCGGGCGGCGCCGTTCTGGGGATCGTGCTCCTTGATCCATGTCCAGAACCCGACAGCCTCGAACCTGCGCCCGAGTGTCTCGGCAAGCTGGGCCAGCTCGGCGGCATCGGCGGCGAATTGATTTTGATTGTAGAGATCGATGTAGCGCTGCCTGGCCAGACCCATCGTCGTTTTGCCGCGGCGGAGCGCGCCTGCCTCCTCGGCGCGACCGGCCTGGGCAGCCAGCAAGGCAAGCCGCTCGAGAGCGGGAGCGGCGGCGGGATCGTCCTGGACCAACCGCAGGAGCGCACGCTGCTCGGCCTCCGGGTCGTGACGACGAGCGGCCAACCACGCGCGCATCGCCTCGACCTCACTCCGGGAAAACCAATCGGCCGGCAGATGGTCGAGCGCCCGGCGGACCGACGCCAAGTGCTCCGTCGCCAGTCCCCAGTCGAGCTCGGCCTGCCAGACCGCCAGGTCCTCCGGCCGGCGCGCGAGGCACTCGTCGATCCGCCGCCGGGCCGCGGCGAACTTGCCGTCGCGGATTTCCAGGTTGGCCCAGCCCAGCCAGACGCGATCATCCTGGGGAGCCTGCCTGCCAGCATGATCGAAGATGGACCGCAGCGCGCTGACGGGGAGCGACACGAAGTCGAGCGCCATGTGGTCGTGAAGGAGCGCGAGGGCCTCCCATGTTCTGGGCCAATCGGGCCGGCTGGCGATCCGCCAGCTCGCTTCGATCTGGGATCGTGCCTCGTGCTTTCGCCCCTGCTTCGTATAGAGCTGGGCGAGGAGTTGGCCGACCGTGACCACCTGTGGGCCGGGATGGCGCAACGCCCCCTGGAGGATCGTCTCCGCGGATCGAAAGCGGCCGCGGTTCAGTTCCACGGCAGCGGAATTGAGCGCCGCCGCCTCCGCGTAGGGAGATCGAGCCGGCAACCGGCGCCACGCCGCCAGCGCGGCCTCTTCGTGGCCGAGGTAGCCTTCGCACAGTCCCAGCCGATAGTCGACCGCGTCGGGGCCCAGCCAGCGGGTTGACAGCCCGATCAAGCGCTGACGCGCTCTGCCGAAGCGTCGCGACGCGATTTCCCGGTCCACCTGATGCAACGCCGACCGATGCCGCCCTTGCGCGACGGTCCAGGCCATCCCGAGAAGAACGATGGCCAAGACCGTCGCCAGACCAACCATCACCCATGACCATCGTACCCGCATCACGCCCTCTCTGATGCAACGCGAACGCTCAGCGGCTGCCTGGCGATCGGAACCTCTCCATGGCCCACCGCCGGCGACACCCGTTCGCCGCCCCGGGAAACGTCGTCGGTTCATCACCTTTATAGATTTCATTCCGCGAATAGACAACTGATGGTAGGGAGTCTGATGATCGTAAGATCGGACGAATGAGAGCGTTTTACAGTCCGCTTGCACACGGATCTAGTATCGTAGGGTCCGCCGCGCGGACCAAACGCTCCGGCCATCGGTCCGCACAGCGGACCCTACAGGGAGCCATCGACCCGAAAACCGCTCTAATGGGCTGGAGAATCATGTTGTCTTTCACGCGGATCAAGAGCTT
>JBMFUH010001125.1:0-2145 GCA_049966735.1 Isosphaeraceae bacterium | reverse complement strand
AGCGACCGGGGGGGCATGCCGCGCTCGACCAGCTTGGCCAGGAAGTGATTGACCAAGAGCGGAACATCCTCGAGCCGTTCGCGCAAGGGCGGCAGGTCGATCGCGACGACGTTGAGCCGGTAATAGAGATCCTCGCGAAATCGGCCGGCGGCGACGGCCGCGGCCAGGTTCAGGTTCGTCGCGGCGATCACCCGGCAATCGGTGCGGATCGATTCGGTTCCTCCCACGCGCTCGAACCGCCCATCCTGGAGCACCCGCAGCAGCTTGGCTTGCATGCCCAAGGGTAGTTCGCCGATCTCGTCGAGAAACAGCGTCGATCCGCTGGCCAGTTCAAACCTGCCTTTGCGCTGGCGGTTCGCGCCGGTGAACGCGCCTCGCTCGTGGCCGAAAAGCTCGCTCTCGATCAGTTGCTCGGGAAGCGCGGCGCAGTTGACGGCCTCGAGCTTGCCGCTGCGTGACGGGTCGCTCAAGTGGATGGCCTGCGCCACCAGCTCCTTTCCCGTCCCGGTCTCCCCCGTGATGAGCACCGTGCAGCTCGACGAGGCGACGCGCTCCACCCGGGCGAACACCTCCCTCATCCGATGGCTGCGGCCCAGGATGTTGTGATACGCGTTGCGCCGGCGGAGCCGGTTGCGCAGGTCGGCCACCTCGTCGATCAGCCGCCGCTCCTCGAGAGCCTTGTTGACCAGAAGCTCCAGCCGGATCGTGTCGATCGGTTTCTGGAGGAAATCGTCGGCCCCCTCCTTCATCGCCTCGACGGCGGCCTCCACGGAGGCGTTGGCCGTCATCACGATGATCGTTACCGGCAGGTCGCGATCGCGGATCTGGCGGATCAACTCCAGACCGTCGATGTCCGCGAGCCGAAGGTCGGTGAGCACCAGGGAGCAAGGCCGCTCGATCAACCACTCCAGGGCAGTGGTTCCCTCGTAGGCCACGCTGATCTCACGTCCCGGAGCCGCCAGAAGCTGCGAAAGTTGCTGACCGATCAGCTCGCTGTCATCCACCACAAGGATGTGTTGATCCATGATGCCCTCATCCAAGTTGAGGTGGGTGGGTGGGCACGTCTCTGGGGTTCGACTGCGGAAGAGTCCCGCCGCCAGTTCGAGCTGGGCGCGCTGCATCCTTACCCAAAAGTCCATTTACTCAAACATTGTAGAGTACAAGTCTTGGACTCGGTGTCAAGACATCTTGCCGGCATCGTCGTGTCGCGACGCCCACGGCAGGACGAGGCAGGCACGCTTGACCCAATACCGTTGAAGTAGACGTAACCCAAAGGGCAGCCAGTCGTTATTTCATCCTCTCCCGTGAGGGGAGAGGGAGCCAGAGAATACCGCGATGCAGTCAGTCCCAGCTTTTTCCACGGTATTGACGCTGAACCCGTACCAGCTTAAGGCCTTCGCGTCAAAAACCGATCAAGAAACGCGTAAGCCGACTCTCGTGCCGAGGCGGGGAACGAGTGAGTGGCATCGGGGTGAACCACTTGCAGGTGGTCGGATTTGCCCAGGAGCGCGTAGACCGGTCGGGCCGCATCCAGACAGACGCGTACACCCTCAACCTCGAAGTTGGCGTCGTGCAATGGCGAATTGGTGAAAAATGCGCGCGGGGCCAGCGCGGCGATCAGTTCGGGGAAGTCGAACGGGACCTTCTTCAGGTTCAACCCGTAGCGCTCGCGTAGCCTGGGCATGTACCCTTTGTGCGACCAGCCGGTGATATCGCCTTTGTAATAGTAAGGAAACGCATTGAATCCGCAGGAGGAGACGACGGCCCTGATCCTCGAGTCGAACAGGGCCGTGAAGATCGCGTTGTGCCCTCCCAGCGAATGGCCGATCGCGCCCAGTCGCTCCGGATCGATGTCGTCGCGCGCAACCAGCAGGTCGATCGCCCGGATGTTGTTCCTGATGGCTTTCATCGAGGCGCTGGCGTACCCCATGGCATAGACGTCGCGATGGTACTCGCCGAAATTCGGATAATCGGGCGCGATCGTCACGTAGCCCCGCTCGGCCAGCTCGCGCGCATAATCCTTCTCCGGACTGCCTCCCAAACCGGCCGGCTCATCCTTGCCGATTGGCGATCGTCGGATGCAGGCAGAGCACGGCCGGACGCCGGACGTTGGCGGCTGATTTCTGGTCGGGCACCAGGAGCCAG
>JBMFUH010001124.1:0-2150 GCA_049966735.1 Isosphaeraceae bacterium | reverse complement strand
TGATGAACTTCACGCTGCCGTCGGCGAACAGGACGTTGCAGCCGCCCGGATGGTTACTCTGGGCGTTCGAGAAGATGGAATCATCGGGACCGCAGCCCGCACACTGGTCGCGGCAGGAGTTCCACTTGTACTGCTTCGAGTTGGGCGGGACGATGGTGTGGAACATCGTTTCCGAGGTTGCGCCCCAGCCCCAGCGGCAGCCGATGGCAATGCTGATGTTTGAGCCCGACATGTAGGCCTGGGTGCAGGCCTGGAGGGCCGTGGTGATCGTCATGATCGGCATCGCCGTCGCATCCGTCGACTCGGCCATCTGGGCCCCCGTGACGCCGGTCACCCCGTTGTAATTGTGGAAGAAGTTGTTTGAGATATAGTTCGGCTCGCCGGTCAGCGACTCCGCGTAGGCGACGGTGTTCGAGGTGCCGTCGGTGCAGTCTTGGATGCCGGACACGAGCCAGTAGCAGAACAGGCCGGTCGAGTACGGCGAGCAGCCGGGAGTGCCGCCTTGCAAGTTGTATGGGTCGGGCGAACACCCCGCGTAACCTGGCCCCGTGGGTATGTTATTGGACCAGTACGGAGCGGTCGTGGTGCCGACGCTGGCTCGGTAGTTATTGGTGTTGGGCGGGCCGGTACCCACGGGGACGTTTCCCTTGCCGTTGTTGACGTCGGACGGACAGGTGAAAACGGCGAGTTTGGCGGTCCAGACCGTGGAGTTGACGTACTGAGCTTGGCCATAGCCGCCGGCGAAATAGAAGTTGATCGCGTTGTACATGGGGGCCTGCTCCATGTACGGCAGCATCATCGCCTGGGCGCTCCACTCGGTCCAGCCGGCGTAGCCCTTATAAGTGGAGTAAGCGGTCGACTGCCCATGGCCTGGAGGAAAGGACCCGACGGCCTGATGGTAATTGTGCAATGCCAGGCCGATCTGCTTGAGGTTGTTCACGCACTGCGCGCGGCGCGCTGCTTCGCGGGCCGCTTGAACGGCCGGCAGCAGCAAGGCGATCAACACCGCGATGATCGCGATGACCACCAGCAGTTCGATCAGCGTGAACCCACGCTGTCTTTCAGAACACATCGATGATTCTCCCGATTAAAAAGAAAAGAGCAGAGTGAAAGACCCTTGACTATGGCAAACCGGACGCCGCCCTCCTTGCTTGATTCGCCAACCCCTGACGCACCAATTCTCAATTGAGCGGCCAATCCAGGGCGAACCGAATCATGACGAATCGCGTAGAAAGCGATGACCAGATGACCAATCAGCTTCTCCATCCTTCACCGAGACGCCCCGAGATCGGTTCGTTGCCCCGGGGCGGCAGATGATCCCAGATTAATCGAATCATGATTGGCGGACAGACAAAACGGGGAACTCTTCGTTGCTTGCTGCAATTCCAGAGCTGCCGCGGCCCGGTGTGGGTGCACCGGGACCGCGGCAACTGGGCCTGGGATTTCAGGACTTCGGCTTGGACGCCGGCGCCGCCTGAGCTTTCCCGGGTGCGCCCGTCTTGCCGAAAGCCTTCAGGCGGGCCTCCTTTTCGGCGTCTTGCTTGGCCTGGATCTCTGTCTTGTTCACGGGGGCCGTGCCCGAGTCACCACCACTGTCGCACCCGGCCACCAGGCCGAGCAAGCAGAGCAGGCTCGATCCCAGAATGACAGCCAGCCGCCTCGCGTGAAGTCGTCGCAAGATGCTCATAGAGTGTCCTCAAATCAGAAGAAAGCAGGGTAAAGAGATTCCGGCGCGCCAGCGCGCCGTCGGTCGTAGGCCAATGGCCAACGCCGATCAACTGCGGAAACAGTTGTTGAAACCTGTAATTACATCGCAATAAGCTGCCGCAGCAATGGATACAGGTCGGCAAGCGTCATCCAACCGCGCCACCCGAGGCGGCTACGAATTCCAATCTCCGAACTCATCTCGACCTCTCGGCATGGAGAGCCCGTCGCACATACAGAGACCCTCATCCAGAGGATTCTTTAGAGGGCCCGAAGGCTCGTCAGGTCGTTGCGGGAACAGACTCGACTCGTGGGCCTTTTGAGCGGGAACGGCCAAGAGGCATCCATCCAAGCACGCAACCGTCTCTTAATACTTTCAGCGTGTATTTTATATCTCCCCACTTCCCTCGGTCAACATCTCACTGTTCAATGAAAGAAAAAAATAG
>JBMFUH010001123.1:0-2151 GCA_049966735.1 Isosphaeraceae bacterium | reverse complement strand
CTCAGCCAGTTCCGGAAATCGCATCATGAAGGGGGTCATCGCCGAGGGCTCCTTTCCAGACATACCGCACGACGGAGCATCGAGTGTGAGGTTGCAGGTGCCTCTCCATCGTCCATTGAGAGTCGACCTATCGACAACCATTATGATATCATGGTCGAGGCAAGCTGACGAGTGGGGAAAAGGAATCCGTGGCAGAGGTTTCGGCCAATCGGCCCCATCCGGGACCAGCCACGACCCATGGTGATCGGCCAGTACGGAGGTTGTTCGCGGCCCGCTGCTTATTTCGTCTGCTCACTCCATTGCCGCGCCGGTCCGTCGAGCAGCAAGACGAGATGATTCAGTACATCCCGCCCCAGGACTCCATGATCTCCATCGATCAAGAGATAGCGGCCTCGGAAAACACGACCGAAAAGGACCATGTCTAAAACCGCGGCCGGCGCGAAACTCCGGGTCCCGTCGAACCCGATCAGTTCGTATTGCTGATCAGTGAGCGCTGCGATGCCGATCCGGTCGACCACGAAACGCGGCAGCAGTGTGACATCCGCACCAGAATCCACGAGCAAGGGAACGTCGGCAACGCTGGATCCGCTGGCGGCAGCGCGAATCATGACACGAGCAACCGGCGCCGGCGGGTCAAAACCCGTTGATTCATAACTAGGCATTCTCTGACGCCTCGAACACTTCCTTCTTGAAATCAGCCGCCTGTCGAGGGTGCTTGAGCCGGGGGCTGTAGATCCGCGCTTCCGAGGTTGTTTCCACTTCCGGAACCACGACGTACACCCTGGCGTACTCAGGCAGCACCACCCCGACCGGTAGCTGGATGCGCCCCTGTTCGACCCTGCCCTCGATCGTCAGAATCGCCACGACGACCTCCTTTCAGACGTGCGGGTTGGCGAATGCTCTCGCCTTGCGAGTCGACCCGTCGTGTACTCTTACGATATCATGGTTCAGGCAAGCTGACGAGTGGGGAAAAGGAATCTGTGGCAGAGGTTTTCGGCCGATGAGATTGCTGTTTGACGGGCACCTGGATCTGGCCTGGAACGCGCTTTCCTGGGGGCGCGACATCACCCAGGACCTGGACCGGCTCAATCGCGACGAGCTCGGCATGACCGACCACCCGGCGCGGGGGCGGGCCACGACGACCTTGCCGGAGATGCGCAACGCGGGCATCGCGGTCTGCCAGGCGACCGTCCTGGCCCGGGCCAAGCCGGAGCTCCGCCGGCTGGAAGGGCATTCCCGGCTCAGTCTCGACTTCGCCAACCAGGAGATCGCCTCGGCCACGGCGCGGGGCCAACTGGCCTACTATGAATTGCTGGAGCGGCGCGGGCTCTTGCGGATGATCCGGACCGCGGCCGACCTCCAGACGCACTGGCGGAGGTGGGCCGACGATGGCCAGTTCGAGCCGATCGGCTACATCCTGGCGATGGAAGGGGCCGACCCGATCGTCGAGCCCAGCCAGGCCGTCGAGTGGTGGAACCTGGGCCTGAGATCGGTGAACCTGGCCCATTACGGCAAGAGCCGCTACGCCGTCGGCACCGGCGACGACGGCCCCTTGACGACCGAGGGCGTGCAGTTGCTCAAGGAATTCGGCAACCTGGGCATGATCCTCGACGCGACCCACCTTGCCGACACCAGCTTCTTCCAGGCGCTCGACATCTACCGCGGCCCGGTTCTGGCCAGCCACAACAACTGCCGGACGCTTGTGCCCGACGGCCGGCAGTTCAGCGACGAGCAGATACGGCTCCTGATCGAGCGCGACGGCGTGATCGGCGCGGCGCTCGACGCCTGGATGCTGGCCCCCGGCTGGGTGCGCGGTCAGACGAGTCGCGAGGTGGTCCAGCTCGAGGCGGTCCGCGACCACATCGACCACGTCTGCCAGCTTGCCGGCAACAGCCTGCACGCGGCGCTCGGCAGCGACCTGGACGGTGGGTTCGGCACCGAGCAAACTCCGCTCGGGATGGATCGGATCTCCGACCTGCAAAAACTGGGCGAGATTCTCGACCGCCGGGGCTACGACGATCGTGCGATCAACGACATTTTCCACGGCAACTGGCTGCGGTTCTTTCTCAAGAACCTGCCGGCCTGAGCGAACCACTGCTTCTGGTGTCAGCAAAGCGCTCGATCAAGAGCGGGGCGATGAGCGTGGACGTG
>JBMFUH010001122.1:0-2163 GCA_049966735.1 Isosphaeraceae bacterium | reverse complement strand
GCGCGAGTCCCCCTATCTGGCGACCCGGTTCCCCAACGGGACGATCGCGCTGGCCGCACACTACCGCCGACACGTCGAGAGCTGGCCGGGCGGCTTCCATCGCGACGAGGCCCAGGATCAAGCTGCCCTGAAGCGCAACCCGCTGCCTCCCGACCCGATCGACCCGCAAGAGCAGTGGATCGCCGGGCATCGCGTGAGCTACAATGGAAAGCATGTTGTCATGTTTCGACTCGACGTAGCGGGAAACCTGCTCGCCTTCGGTGGCCATGAGACGCAGGGGATTCGAATCGACGGCCGCGACCATCGCTTTGCCGACAAACCGCTCGACTTTCTGGCGTTTGCGCCGGTCCCCCCGCTTCGGCGCGTGCCGGGTGGTGCCTTGATGATGATCTGGGTTGCGGGTGACGGTGAAATCCGTCTGCCGGCGCCGGCCGGCTTGAAGTCGGTGCGGGTGTGTCACCAGGGCGGGCATGCAGGGTCGGTCGGAGCCGAGGTCGCGGCGAGCATTCGCAATGGCCAGCTCGTGCTGCACGAGGCGGGCAAGGGTGCGCGTCCGCGTGGCCGAGGGGAGCAATTCCTGTACGTGCTGCCGGGGTAGAACCTCACCCGAGGCATCTGGCTGCCCCCCCTCGGTTCTCCACAGACAACTACCGGTCCAGCCAGATGTTCTCGATCTCGATGGCGTGGGGACGGTCGGCCGTCTTCGGAAACAGCCAGGCGCCGAAGCAGACGTTGAGCGCGCTCAACGTCTCCACGTGGAAGTGATCGCCCGGGCTGCCGCGGTCGGCCGGACCGGCCCAATGGGCGAAGTGACGGAATCGATCCCAGGGGACGCGCACGTCCTGCCAGTCGCCGGTGAGCGGAATGTTGCATCCCCAGGGACTGCCGTCCGCCTCGATGAGCACCAACTCCAGCGCGCTGGTCGCGGGCTCGCCCGCGCGGACCTTGAGGTGGATGGCGCCGCGACGAGCAAGCTCGCCTTGCCAGGGTCGCAACGACTCGTCGAGAGCAAGGCGAAAGCTGACGCTCGCGGGCGGCGGACCGAACTGCCTCACGGAGACACGCAAGGTCGTTCCGGAGGGAGTCGAATCGTGAGTCGTTCGAGCCAACGTGTCGCCCTGAATGTGGATCGTCTCACGACCTGAGAAAAGCCTGATCGGCGCGCTCGCATCCTGGACCGGAACCGTGAAGCATGGCTCGCTCGCGGCCGAGGAGCCGTCGCCCCGCCGCGCTTCGGGATACGATCGCCGGCCGTCCGGCGACTCGACCACAACGCGGTAGGCGAGCGTGCCGGGACGCAGGTCTTCCGCCGGCACGTTTCCAACATATTGGTAAGGTCGCCGGGCCGTCATCGAGAGCGTCTTCCACGAGCTGTCGCAGCGGTAGACCAGACTCACCTTCGGGTCGCTCTCGGCCGCCACGGTCAGGGCAAGAGGCAGTGGCTTGCCCGAGATCCAGGCCCGAGCAGGATCGTGCCAGACTGCGGGCGGCCGTCGATGAGACGGCTTCGGGGCGACGAACGTGGGATCGACCCGCGCCGTGGGCTCGCTCAACCCATCGCGACGCAGCAGGTACACGCCGGGAGTGACATGGAACGCGCGGTTCGTGGCGGGCCTGCCGCCGGCTAACTTGACGCCCATCACCGAGAACCGCGAGCCGAGGTCGGGCAAGCTCACCTTCATCGTCCGCTCCCGCCAGATGATCCGCGAGACCTCGCGCGAGAGGCTGTCGGTGCCGAAGGGATCGTTGACCCAGACGGCGTCGGGATAGACCTCCAGCCTCCACTGACCGGGGGAGAGCCGATCCAGGAAGTACGCGCCGGTGCCGGCAGAGTCGACGACGGGGGATCGTCCCACTCCGGCCACATGCGCCAGCCGCTCCGGCGCCGGGGGGAGGGAGCGAGTGTCGTTCGAGTACAGGAACGTCGTCTCGGTCAGGGCCTCGCTGAGATCGTCGTCGAAGCTCACGCGAAACGACGGTTCCCCCTTGACCTTCGATCCGAACGCGTTGTTCTGCGGGTAACGGCCCCACGAGCCCAGGCGGGGCAACGAACGAAACGCCTCGCCGGCGATCAGGAAGCTGAGGGCGCGGCCTGGCGCGTAGACGAGGTTTAGAGCGGTTTTCGGGTCGATCGCTCACCGTAGGGTCCGCTGTGCGGACCGA
>JBMFUH010001121.1:0-2164 GCA_049966735.1 Isosphaeraceae bacterium | reverse complement strand
CCGTCCGGCTCGCGTCCGGAGGACTGGTGCCAGTGATGACGCGGTGGCACCCGAAAGATGGATTCGAGGAATGGCTCGACCGCGTCGGTCCGGCGGCCGTGGAGATCGACGCCGACGAGGTTTCCGGCGCGATCTGCCGGGCCTGGCACGCGAAAGGAGTCAAGGTCGAGGCCAAGACGCTAGGCCCAGTCTGGGATCGGCCCGAGGTCTGGAACCGGTTGATGTCCGCCGGCGTGGACTGGATCCAAACCGACTTCCCCCACGAGGTCCTCCGGCAGGCGATTCAGTTGCAGAAAATCCCCCTGCCCGTGCAGATCTCGTTCCACCGCGGTGCAACGCGACTGGCGCCCGAGAACACGCTGGCGGCGATCAGGAAAGCGGAGCAGCTTGGCGCCGATTACATCGAGGTCGACATCCGCACCAGCAAGGACGGACGGTGCTTCCTGCTGCACGACGGCCGTCTCGACCGCACGACAAGCGGCACCGGTCCGATCCGGGAGCAATCAGCCGAGGAACTGCACGGGCTCGACGCGGGCTCGTGGTTTGGCGCTCCGTACCGGGGCCTGCAAATACCGACATTCGAACACTGCCTCGGCGAGATCCAGCGCGGCCGGGCTCGCCTCTACGCCGATGCCAAGGACATCGCGCCGGAGGCGCTTGCCTCCTCGCTCGAGAAACACGGCCTGCTCGAGCGGTCGGTCGTGTACCAGTCTCCCTCGTACCTGAAGCGGCTGAGGACGCTCAACCCCAGGGTTCGCCTGCTGCCACCCCTGCGTGATCCCGACAAGCTCGACCAGCTTGCCCGCGATCTGAAGCCGTACGGTGTTGACGTGGACTGGGATCTTCTCTCCCAACAGCTTATCGATCGCTGCCACGCCGCTGGGATCAAGGTATTCAGCGATGCGCTCGACAATCATGAAACGCTCGCCGACTACGCGAACGCCATCAACTGGGGCGTCGACGTGATCCAGACCGATCACCCCGCGCGGGTTTTCCGGGCCATCGAGCTGGCGGCTCACAAGGCAAGAGCACGCAAGCCAGACTCGCGCTGACCGCGAACTCGGTTGCGGCCCGCTTGGAGAACGGAATTCATTCCGTTCTCCTCTCCCCGCCGTCGCGAACCGTGGGCGAGAGCCGTCGTTTTTACAGACCTTTACATTTGCTTCGCGGTCATGTTGCTAGAATCGAACCGTGACGGAGCGATCAAGACACGGCCTGGCGCCGGAAGCGCGAGCCCAGATGCTTGCGGGCAACATCCCAGGACTCAAGATCCCGGAGAACGCGATTCATGATCCTGCTTTACAACAGACGAGTTCCTCGCGCTGCCCGAGCCGTCCTGGCAATGGCTCTGGCTGGCCTGATTGTGGGTTCGGCAGGCCCGCGCGCGGCCGACGATGATCCGGCAAAACCCGCGGAACCTGGCGCGTCCCCGAAGGTCAAGCTCGGGCTGTCGATCAACAAGCCGGAAGCCTTCCAGGGCTACACGCTGCTGGCTCCGATGGGGGCGAAGAACACGTACCTCTTCGACATGAATGGAAAGGTTGTTCGAGCCTGGACCAGCGAATCACCCCCGGCCATGAGCGCCTATCTGCTGGAAAACGGCCATCTGCTGCGCCCCTGCGAGGATCACGATCAGCCCTTCGGCGGCGGCCCGGGGGCAGGAGGGCGAATCCAGGAATTCACCTGGGACGGCCAAATCGTCTGGGATTTCCGCTATGCCAGCAAGAACCAGCTTCCGCATCACGACATTCGCGGACTGCCCAGCGGCAACGTGCTGCTCATCGTCTGGGAACGAAAGACGCCCGAGGAAGCCATCGCCGCCGGCCGGCGCAAGGAGATCACCGGCGATCGCCCGCTCCAGCTTGACTGCATCCTCGAGGTCAAGCCGACGGGCAAGACCACCGGCGAGATCGTCTGGCAATGGCATCTCTGGGAGCACCTGATCCAGGATCAGGATGCGAACAAGGCCAATTACGGCGACGTCTCGGCCCATCCCGAACTCGTCGACATCAACTCGGGTGAAGGCCTGTTCAATAATATGCTGGCGACCAAAGCCGGCCTGGACAAGCTGCGCTCGCTGGGCTATCTGGGTGGCACGCCGAAGAACGGTCCCAGCCGGCCGATCAATCCCGACTGGACGCACATCAACTGCGTCGACTACAAC
>JBMFUH010001120.1:0-2169 GCA_049966735.1 Isosphaeraceae bacterium | reverse complement strand
TTATACGTAAATCGAGGGCTCTTCGTTGGGGCCTATTTGAATAATCCGGGCTAACGGGCAGCAGTGCGTCGGGTGCGAGTTTTACTTCCTTCTCTGGTTTGCGTGCCCGGCCCCGCCCTACGGCTACAACTCAGGGGGCGCGAACGACGCGTGCGGCCATCAGGTTACGAATGGCAAGTGTGATTACGCCGGGAAGTACGGACTGTGGTGTACCGGGACCGGCGGGACGGGAGGCTGGT
The DNA here is from genome assembly GCA_049966735.1 of Isosphaeraceae bacterium. Lineage (GTDB taxonomy): Bacteria > Planctomycetota > Planctomycetia > Isosphaerales > Isosphaeraceae > Aquisphaera. The sequence continues at coordinate 1,930 of JBMFUH010001120.1, read as the reverse complement.
GCAGGTCCGTGAGCGTTGTTAGCCAGCAGTAGTACATTGGCGGTGGGAGCCGCACTCGTGGTTTCACGGGTGGGTTGACCCGTGATGCACGGGTGAGGAGAAACAGGGCGCACCATCGACTCAGCGGCGCGCAGCGGGTGGCCGCCTCGGCGCTGTCTTCCGCCTGTTTTGCGGGGCATTCCCCGAGGCGACGTGGGCGACGGGAACCTCGCAGTCCAGCGGTCGCGGCGACCCGCCCAGTCCGCTCGCCCCGTGCTTCCATGTTATGAGACCATAAGAGGGACGGATTATGCTCTCCTTCGTGCTTTGTTCTTTGCTGGCGTACTTGCCTGGAGACGACCCCTCCAAGGACGAGGCTCGCTTGCTTCTCGATACGATCGAATCGCTCCAGCAACCTGTCGAGGATTTCCAGTGCGAGTTCGAGGGTCAGACGTATCATCTGGTTAAAGAAGTCGCGGAACAGCAGAAGCTCGGGAAGGATGGGCTCGCCGAATCGTTCAGCGGTTCCTTCGCCTGGAGGAGGGGAGGGGACTTCCGCTACGACCGCCTAAAGCGCGATCTGACGCTGGGCGGGAAGATCATGCGACAGGCGGCCGTTGTGCGAATGCAGGAATCTCGGGCGGAGCTGTACATGAGGATGAACGACGAACCGAACGGTGCCGCAAGGGTTCTGCATCCGCGACAGCTCCTCGCTTCTTGGGATCTTCACAGCCCCCGAGACATGTTCCTGATCGATGAGCTGAGGTATGACGTGAACAACGAGACTCACTTGGCCTCAGTCGCGGACGATCGGATCAGCGGGCGCTCGGTCAAGGTGCTCAAGATCGGTTTCAAGATCAACAACGTAACCTTCCGCAGCTACTGGATCGACCTGTCGCACGGCGGTCACGTCGTCCGAGCGGAGTTCTATGGATTCAAAGACCCAACGAAGCCCTCCGCGCGGCGAGACATCACGTTGGCCTCCTTCAAGGTGGGCGATGCGGTGATGTGGATGCCTGTCTCTGCGGAACAGGCAAATTACGTCACTGAGACCCTGAAGGAGCCGGGTGTACGCGAGAAGCTGTACGTCGTGAATGGCACGATGCAGTTCAACACCCATCCGGGTCCCGAGGTCTTCACGATGAAGTATAAGCCGGGCACGCCGATCTCCGATAGCCTGCGCAAGCTCCAATACGAGTACGGGCAAGAGAAGATCAGGGAAGAGCCGACCAGGGCCGAGGTGGAGAAAATGCTTAAGGACCAGCTTGCGGAGGCGGAGAAGCAAAAGTCCACGCTGGTGGTGGCGCAGACGTCGGCAGGCTCCGGCTGGTACGCGTGGTTGCCCTGGGGCTTCGCCGCGCTCGTCGTCATCTCGCTGGCCGCGCTCTGGATTCAGCGGCGGGGACGATGAACGCTCCGGAACAGTCGAGATCGCGACGAGGCGGACGATGCGAATGACGCGCGGAAAGTGGATGAGTGTTCTTGCATTCGGCCTTACAGGTCTGATCGGTGTTTCCGGTCTTGTCTCGTTTGGCCTCGCCGCGGAGCAGCAAGAGAAGACAAAGCTCGATTGCGGTTAATGCGCTCTTCGTCTTGCTTTACCTCGAAGGACGTTCCATACCGTTCGATCGCCTCGAATCGGCATTGCCCCCTCATCGCCCTGACGGTTACTCGATGGCGGAGCTGTCGACCGCGGCGCGGTCGCTCGGGCTGCCTCTCGACGGCGTGAAGCTCGTCAAGGGAGACAAGCCGCTCGACAGACCGGCGATCGCGTTTTTCCAGAATGCCAGGGGCGGTCATTTCGCTGTGCTGCGGCCGGTCGGCACGACCGGCACGATGGTCCAGGTGATCGACCCGCCGCACGTGCCGTTGATCACCGACTACGATCGCATTCTCGGCTCCAAGGGATGGACCGGCCGTATCCTTCTGCCCAGCCCGCCCTGGTACAGGC
>JBMFUH010001119.1:0-2176 GCA_049966735.1 Isosphaeraceae bacterium | reverse complement strand
CGAGGAGGCAGTTGGCGGGAAGGTACCCGCCGTCGGTCTCGTAACCAGCATCCTCGATACTCTCAAGGTTGTCGCCAGCCACCGCCGGTTCGCTCAGTGCGGGGCGGAGATCACGCGACGCACCTCCCACGTGCTGGCGTTCTACGGCTTCATTGCCCTGTTCGTCGTCACCGTCTGGGCGGTCCTGGATATTTATGTGATGCCCATGCTGGGCATTCACTCCTTCTACCCCTTTGGCCTGCTTCATCCGTTCAAGATCCTGGCGAACGTCGGCTGTGCGATGCTGATCGTCGGCTGCACCCTCGCTCTCCGCCATCGCTTGGCCCACAGGGAGGTAGTTGGGGTAACCACGCTCTTCGACTGGTTTTTCCTCCTCGACCTGCTGGCTGTGGGGGTGACCGGACTGGTCGCCGAGATTCTGCGGTTCGTCGTCGGGCAGGCGCATCCTTCGCCCCTAGCTACCGTGGCGTACATCAACTACTTCATTCACCTGGTATTTGTCTTCACACTTCTGGTCTACCTGCCGTATGGCAAGTTCGCCCACCTTCTGTACCGGACTGCGGCCCTCGTATTCGCCGACCGTACGGGAAGGAACATCAAAGTCGCAGAGAAGTCGAACGTCCACTGACCATCGTTGAACGAAAGGAACACTGTCTGATGATCAAGCCGCATGGTTCGGACACCTTGAATCCTCTTTACGTGGCAGATGCTGCCAAGCGTGCCCAACTGCTCAAGGAAGCCGAGGGGCTCCCCAAGCTGCTCGTAAGCTCCCAGGCGGCGGCCAACGCCGTGATGTTGGCCAGCGGCTACTTCAACCCCCTGACCGGTTTCATGAACCTGGCTGACAGTCTGGCGGTGGCCGAGAAGATGAAGACCACCAGCGGGCTGTTCTGGCCCGTGCCCATTGTCAACACAGTCAAGGACATCACCCCTCTCAAGGGTGCCAAGCGGATCGCTCTCCTGGATCCCAACGTGGAGGGAAATCCGGTGCTGGCGATCCAGGATGTGACGTCGATCGACGAGGCGACCGACGAGCAGATGAAATCCATGGCGGAGAAGGTCTACCGCACCACCGACCTGGCACATCCAGGGGTCAAGAACTTCCTGTCCGAGGGCAAGTTCTTCGTGGCCGGGCCCGTCCAGGTGCTCAATTACTCGTACTTCGCCACGGATTTCCCGGAAACCTTCCGCACGGCCGGTCAGATCCGGGAGATGATCCAGAAGAACGGCTGGAACAAGGTCGTCGCCTTCCAGACACGCAACCCGATGCACCGGGCCCACGAGGCGCTGGTCAAGATTGCCATGAAGCGCGTCGAGGCCGACGGCGCGGTGATCCATATGCTCCTGGGGAAGTTGAAACCGGGCGACATCCCGGCCGATGTGCGCGACGCTTGCATCCGCAAGATGGTCGAACTGTATTTTGAGCCCAATACTGTGGAGATTACCGGCTACGGCTTCGACATGCTCTATGCTGGGCCTCGGGAAGCCGTGCTCCATGCTGTCTTCCGGCAGAACATGGGAGCCACGCACCTGATCGTGGGTCGCGATCACGCGGGAGTGGGCAGTTACTACGGCCCATTCGATGCCCAGGAGATCTTCCGCAAGGAAGTCCCCGCCGGAGCGCTCCAGATCAAGATCTTCGAGGCCGACCACACTGCCTACTCCAAGGTCGTGGGCGACGTCATCATGATGTGCGAAGCTCCTCCGGGACACAAGAAGGAGGACTTCATCAATCTCTCCGGCACCAAGGTGCGCGAGATGCTTTCCCAGGGATTGGACTTGCCCCCCGAGTTCGCTCGGCCCGAGGTAGCCAAGATCCTGATGCGATACTACCAGTCATTATCGGCCTGATCGGCTCGAGGACGCAGCCATGGATCAGATCACGGTTACCCGACAAGCCGGCCAGAACTGGACAGTGCGGGTGCGTGTGTCTGAGGCGGCCGCGAACTGTCGGCCGCGAGAAGGGACCGTAGACCGGGATCGTCTTCCGCGGAACCTCTGGCCGGCTGTACGAGAAGTCGGATCGCGCTAGTCGTCTAGCGCTCTTACCGGACCTCGGGCCGGTAGGAATCCGCCAGCGGTGGGTCCTGCCGGGGCAAGGGCCTTGGCGTGCCTGAGAAAGGGTTGTACCAGTCTGACGTGCTCGATGAGAACCCAGAGTATCCAGTCGCGTGGC
>JBMFUH010001118.1:0-2178 GCA_049966735.1 Isosphaeraceae bacterium | reverse complement strand
GGAAACATGACACCGCTCGCCTGGCAGATTGTGGGAAAATAGACAGCTACCCACCGAGGTGTGGCAGTATCGACAATCCAGCCCCAGGCCGCTGACGTGGTGCTCGTGCGAGAACGGCACCGGTTGATCGCGAATCACCCGCACGCGAGTCTGAAACGGAGATCGCAACAGCAAATAGTTCAAGATCAACAGCCCGATAGGGCCAACGGCGACCGCGAAAAGGGTCAGCCGCGAGAGCGTGTTGGCACTGGGATGAAAAACCTGGGGCATTGAACTCTCCGTCTCCGAGGCATCGCTTCGGGACAGACGGCGATCGCAAGCGCCCAACGGTGATCGCGAGCGCCGGTCGGGTCAATAAGCACAACTCGTTCCAGCGAGTCCGAAACCGCGGTGATCATTGCTCGGCAATCGCGGCGTCCCCGATTCACACACCGCTCAGGCCGGTCCAGTCACGAATGGAAGTTGACCGGGTTTCCTCTGCGGTGGACCTTCGGGTTATACTGCTTCGGTGGCTCTAGGCACGTCCCCTCGGGGATGGGTCAAGACCGCCCGCGGCCGTCTCCGACGAGATGAGGCGAGCCCGCGTAACTTTTCCGGTAAACCGTCGCCGCGACGGCGGCCGGCGGCGTGCGCCTGATCGCAAGAGGAAGGAGGCTTCTCGATGCCCAGGAAATCGTTTGCCGAGCCGATCGACGCCCCGCAACAACTCAATGCCGGGCGATGGGTTCCCCTTTCCTTCCTCGTCGTGCTCTTCCTGCTCGGTCCCGGTGCCGTGCCCTCACGCAGCCAGGTTCCTTCCACCGCCAGAAAGCAGACCGAGGCGATCGAGCGAAAGATCAGGGAGATTCTGGAAACTCCCGGCTACCAGCACGGCCACTGGGGAGTTTTCGTCGTGGATCGCAAGACAGGAGCGACCGTCTACGAGCATAACGGCCAGCAGCTCTTCGCTCCGGCCTCGGTGACCAAGCTCTTCAGCACCGCCGCGGCTCTGGCCGAGCTGGGTCAGGATCATCGCTTCGAGACTCCGGTCGTCCGCCGCGGCGAGGTTGATTCAGAAGGAACGCTGCACGGCGATCTCATTCTCATTGCCCAGGGAGACCTGAGCATGGGCGGCAGGACCGGAGCCGACGGAACGCTGCTCTTCAAGGACGACGACCACACCTACGCGGACGGCGACCCACATAGCGACATCGTCCCCACCGACCCTCTGGCGGGACTGGAACACCTGGCGCGTGAGGTCCGCTCGGCTGGGATCAAGCACGTGACCGGCGACGTGCTCATCGATGACCGCCTCTTCAGCCCCGCGGAAAGCACCGGCAGTGGCCCAAGGAGGCTGAGCCCGATCATGATCAACGACAACGTGGTCGACGTGCTCGTGCAACCCGGCAAGGGCGCGGGAGAGCCCGCGCTGGTGTCGTTCCAGCCCCCCACGCACTTCTTGACGATGGACGCTCAAGTAGAAACCGTGCCGGCGGGCCAGGATGGGAAGATTGAGGTCAAGGGAATTGGCCCTCGCTGCTTCAGCGTCCGGGGCACGGTCCCCGCCGGTCATGGCTGTCTCGTCCTGATCCACGAGATCGAGGATTCCGCCTCGTTTGCCAGGGCGCTTTTCATCGAGGCCCTGCGCAATCATGACGTGAAGATCGACGTCTCTCCTCTCGGATCCAATGCGATGGCGAATCTCCCCGATCGGGCCGGCACTGCAAACCTGCCCAAGGTGGCCGTTTACACTTCGCCTCCCTTTCGCGAATTCATCAAGGTGATCCTCAAGGTCAGCCATAATCTCCACGCCAGCACCCTTCCCTTGCTGCTGGCGGCAAAGCACGGCGAGCGAACACTGTCGGAAGGTCTGCGCCGGCAAGGACAGGCGCTCCAGACCCTGGGCGTTGACCCGGCAACGATCTCGTTCGGGGGCGGCGCCGGCGGCTCGCGCGCCGATATGGTCACTCCCGAGGCCACAGTTACTTTGCTTCGCGCCATGGCCGCCCGTTCTGAGTTCGCCGCCTACGAGGCGGCATTGCCGGTCCTCGGCCGCGACGGCACGCTTGCCCGGTCCGTCAAACCCGACAGCCCTGTCCGGGGCCACGTCCACGCCAAGACGGGAACCTACTGGGTGACCAACGAAGGGTGTAAGACGCGGTTCGTTTTTTGGAGGCCTTACGCCACTTTCCCAGGTTC
>JBMFUH010001117.1:0-2180 GCA_049966735.1 Isosphaeraceae bacterium | reverse complement strand
GAATCGCCAAGGCCAAGGGGAGGTCGCAGGACAATTCTCGGACGCTCTCCTAGGGAAGGTGGAAGAGGCTTCGGGCCAACCGCACCGCGATCGCGCTGGCCGCGTCCAGGCTGAAGAACCAGACGCCAGGCTCCTGGCCGCGAAAGTGGACGTACGTCCGGACGTTCGTTTCGTGGAAGCTGGACAGCCCCGGAACGGGCGGCAAGGCCACGGGGCGAACGCCGTTCATGGTGAAGGGCACCAGGCCGACGTAAGCGAGCCCCTCGAACAGATCCAGTTCCAGCATGGCGGGAATCAAAGGGCGAATCGCCTGGGCGGGCAAGGCCCAGTGCAGGAACATGAGGTCGCGCCAAATCTGGTGCATCACCACACGACCTTGTGGTCGCCGGGTGGGACTCAGCCGGTCGATCGGGGTGACGACAACTCCGTCGTCGGGAGCGGTTGGCTGTGGCATTTGCGCCTCGCGAGACATAGGCTGGCAAGTGTGCGAGATACAAAACGATTGCACCGAGAGTGGCTAGTTGTCCGTTGTCAGTTCCCAGAAGGCGAAGCAACTGGCAACGGTGCTGGGCGAGCGGCAGTTGACCGCGATGAAGGAGAAAATCTCATGATGCCGATGACTCGCCAGGAAATCGAGGTGCTGCTCGATGCTCCCGACCAACTCGACTACGTTGTCAGCGCCTATGCCGACATGACCGTGAAGAACGGCTTCTCGCGCGACGTGGATCTTCACCTCAAGACCCAGGCCAAGGCGGCCGCGGAGGCGCTTGCCCAGATGAGCGCGAGCGCGCGCAAGGACCTTGAGGCGAATCTGGATGTGATTCGCCAGATCGTGGCGGAGCATGCCGGAACCCCTTGCAGGGGGCTGGCAATCTTCTCCAGCCCGCCCCGGGGGCTCAGGCATGTGGTTCCGCTCGATTTCGAGGTGGAGAATCGCCTGGTCATCGACGAGGAACCTTACTTCCTGCCGATCCTGGAACACTGGTACGGCCAGCCGACTTACCTGATCGTCTTGCTTGATTCCGATCAGGCTCATCTCTTCACGGCTCACCGCGGCCAGCCCGGCTGGGTTCGCGACGTCGAGCGTCAGGATGTCCACGTGACTTTCCAGCGTGACAAGCCCCGCTTCACCTACAAGAAGCGGTTTGCCCGCGCTCAACACGAGCGTCTGCACGCCCTCGAGGATGATGCGTTCTTCCGCAAAGTGGCCGGCGCGGTGGCCGAGGAGTGGACGCGAGACCATTTCGGCGGCCTGATTCTCCTGGGCCAGCCGCCGGTCACCGCGTTGCTGCGCCGGCTTTTGCCCAGGGATCTGGAGCAAATGGTTGCCGGTGAATTCCCCCATGCCATGACCACGCGTCCCGAAGACCTCTCCGACGACGTGAGCCGCATCCTGGAAGAGTGGCGAACGAGGCGTGAGAGGGAAATCCTTCCCGAGCTGCATGAGCGCTGGCGGCGCAACCACCTGGTCGCGGACGGTCCGAGCGACGTCCTCGACGCTCTCCAGCAAGGCCGTGCCGGGCAGGTCGTCTTCGGCACGCGCCGCGATCTGGTCGGGGCACGCTGCTCGGAATGCGGTTACCGGTTTGGTGAGCCAGTCGCCAACTGCGTCTACTGCCAGGCCGCCTGCAAGCGGATCAACACGGTTCAGGAAATCCTCCGGATGGCCGTTCGCCACCGCGTTCCCGTCCATCTCTTCCGCCAAGGGCTGAAAAACGATCCCCTCGCTCCAGGCGGCGTGGCCGCCTTCCTCGTGGCCGGAGCGAACTGGTCTGGTGTTTAGTGTTTGGTGTTTCGCACGTGCTACAAAACACTAAAGTCAAGACACCAGGCACCAAACACTAAACACAAAACACAAAACACTCACCACCGCTTGTAGGGCAAGAACTTGCCAGACATGGTGATCTTGACCCGATCGCCCTGGGGATCGGTTTCCCTCTCGACGTCGACTGTGAAGTCGATCGCGCTCATGATCCCGTCGCCGAACGTCTCCTGGATCACATCCTTCAGCGGCATGCCGTAAACCTGTAGGATCTCGTGAAACCGGTAGAGCAGCGGATCGGCCGGGACCGTGGGCATCAGCCCCCCCTTCACCGGAGGACTCGTCAGCTCGGGCAGCCAGATTGGCCCCAGTCCCAGCACATCGATCAGCTTTTCGGCCTGCTCGCGCGTGGCGCTCG
>JBMFUH010001116.1:0-2181 GCA_049966735.1 Isosphaeraceae bacterium | reverse complement strand
TCGCCCTGACCCATGGCGACGATCATGCCGGCATCGTCTTCGACGGCCTGAGGATGCTTGCCGACGACATCGCCCGGGCCATTGGCGAGAAGCCGGTTGTCATCAAGCCCAACCTCGTCTCGATCGATCACCAGCTTGCCGCCACCCCCGCGCCCGCCCTGGAGGGGATCCTCGAGTTCCTCCGCTCGATCGGCAAGCATCGGAATGTGCTCATTGCCGAATCAGCCGCCAACGGCCCCACCTTCGAGGGCTATTCCAACTACGGTTACGGTCCCGTGGCCCGGAAGTACGGCGCCCAGCTTGTGGACCTCGACAAGACCGAAGTCAAGACCATCCACGCCGTCGACCAGAACGACATGCGGCCGCATCCGATTCGCGCGGCTCGGCTGCTGCTGGACCGCGGCCACTTCGTGATCTCGGCCGCCAAGATCAAGACTCACGACCGCGTGGTGGCCACCCTCTCGCTCAAGAACATCATTGTCGGCGCGCCGATCAAGGATGAAGGTTTCCGCTGGGGGCAGGGGAGCAAGCCAGGCGCCAGGACCGACAAGCCCATCGTCCACGGCAATGGCTTCCACGGACTCCAGTTCAATCTTTACGACCTGGCGCCGCGGCTTCATCCCGACCTGGCCGTGATCGACGGCTACCAGGCAATGGAAGGAAACGGACCCGTCGGCGGAACTCCCGTGGAACATCGCATCGCCGTCACCAGCCTGGACTGGCTGGCCGCCGACCGCGTGGGCGTGGCGCTCATGGGCATCGACCTCGCCAAGATGGGCTACCTGAACTACTGCGCCGCGGCCGGCATGGGCCAGGCAGACATGGGCAAAATGGAAATCCTCGGCGAGCGCGTCGCCGACCACGTACGGACCTATCGCCTGGCCAACAATGTTGACAAGCAGCTCGAGTGGATGAAGCCGCTGCGAGGGTGAGCAAGGCACGCTACCGCCTCACAACAGCTTTGTAGGGTCCGCTGTGCGGACCATCCCAGCTCGGCGGACGGTCCGCTACGGAACCGATCCCCGTTCCGGTTCTTCGGGAAACGCGGTCACGTTCCCAGGAGGGGCTTCAGCTTTGCTCTGACCTCACTGAGGACTTGGGCGGGAGCATTGCCGGCATATTCCGCGGAACGAGCCCGCCAATCCGCGCTGCGGAGATGGTCACTGAGCACCACGCCGGCAACGGGGAGGCCATCCGGAAGCGGGACTTCAAAGGGATATTCTTTCACTTGACTCGTGATCGGGCAGATGACGCACAGTCCTGCCGGAGCATTGTAGGAACGGGGTGAGAGAACCAGGGCGGGCCTGCGTCCCGCCTGTTCACGGCCAGCCTGGGGCGAGAAGGAAAACCAGACCAGATGCCCGGCGTCGGGTACGTACTGGTGTTTACCATGCTTCGCGCCCGAGGGCTTGCCCCCAGTCCGTTTCTTCATGCGTGTTCTCCGGCGTGATTCTGGAAACGAGCTCTTCCAGCGTGTACTCCTTGGGGGACGGACGCAGAAGGATTCCGCCTTCGACGAGAGATACGTCCAGGGCCGTTCCTTCCTTGAGGTTCAGGTCCTTCGCGAAAGCGCCGGGAATGCGCACGGCAAGGCTGTTTCCCCATTTGGCAATCCGCGTATTCATCGAGTTGCTCCCAGAATGTCTACAATGTATATCAGGTAACTCTGGGTCACGTCAAGTCATGAACGAGGGGACCATCATGGGGACGGGCCCCTCGACCTTGCCTGAATGGGCTACATGAACGACCGCGCCGCGGCCGGCATGGAAGAACTCGAATGGGACCGAGTGGTTCGCCGGTGCTCGACGTGCCGTTTGGGCTGAGTAGTACGCTTCCTGGTCTGTCGAAGTCGCTTCGGCAACTCACGATGTTCCCTTCGCTTCCCTGGTTGCCGGGGCGAGCATTGTGTAGAATCTGAGAGTGAACTCAGCCGGAATGAGACCTCGCTTCGCATGGGGATGGCGTGCGTGCCTACTCCGTCTCCATGGGAATCCAGACGAGCCGGCTCACGTGGGCCGGTCATGAGGGGACGATGGCGTCCCCGGAACTCGCTGGAATTTCGGCCGCTAGTGGCTCTGCTGATTGAACCCTCGGGAGGCTACCTCATGGCAACCGCGACGGCCGGCGGTGGACGTACCGACGCCGCTTCCAGATTCCCCAACCTGCCGACCCTGCACCGGG
>JBMFUH010001115.1:0-2184 GCA_049966735.1 Isosphaeraceae bacterium | reverse complement strand
AGCGGGCGTTGTTGTGCATGGGACAATCCTGGAAGCGAGCCCCCTCGAACCAGATTTTGCCCACTACTACAATGGAAAGATCCAGTTCACGGTAAGAGTGAAGGAGGCACTGAAGGGAAGCACGGCTGGGCAGATCCGTGTGTACTGCAGGTGGACCACACCCAAATTTGACCAGTGGAGGCGTGCCGGTACAGACCTGCTACTCTTTCTCCACCCCGGGACAGATCCGTATGCCCCATGCCCGTATGATCTGCGCGAATGGATCGAGCTGGACGATAGCCGCACGAAGTTCGGAGGGAAGGACCCGGTCGATCCGGTAGACGATGGCTCTCCGCTTGCGAGATTGGGGCGTGGGAGAGGCGCGGTCACGATGGACTTCCGGGTGCTGTCCTCGCGCGACGACATTTTGAGGGCCGCACGGAAAGGGATCGCCGCGGACCCGTCCGGCGTGTGGAAAGCCCCGGTACGCCTGACACCGCCCCTGTCGACAGGACTTTACAGCAGTTTTGCAGTGGTCTACGTCTGGATGCCGGTGGACCGCCGGCTCGAGGAGCTGGGCCGACGGTGGGCCAGCTCGAATTCGGCGGATTATCGAGAGCTCGCGCCCCGAGCCTTGCAGCCGTTCAAGTCCGAGAAGAACATCGCCATCCTCAAAAAACTGCTCACGGATACCACGCCTCGGGACTATATCGACGGCAAGGGGGGCGGGACGCGGTCTTACCCCGCCCGATTGCCGGCCTACGTGATCCTCAAGTCGTGGGGCGTGCCAGCTAAGGAACCCGTGACCGAGGTGCCCCTGCACCACACCGATACCCACGTCCGGGAGCCTCTCGCCCGGGCCAATCGACCCGGGAGCGGCATTCAGGGCGCCGGCGTCTGGGTGGCCCTCTCGAAGGTAGACTGGGGGTGGGGCGGGAACGCCACGTCCACGGACGGTACAACACTGGATCCCAACACCCTGTCGAGGTCCGATAGCGGTGCTGCCCATGTCACGCAACCGCTGGGCGGTACAGCCGCGTTTCCGACATGGACCGCATCAACCCAGACAATAACCAAGAACAACTGGCAGCAGGTGAACTAGACGGTTTCACGGGGTCGGGCTCCGCTGGGGTAGTGCCGGTTCATGCCGCCAGTGACCCCGGCAATTCGGGTCCGGACTCAGAATTTGCATGGAGGGACGCGTGAGGAAAACAATCGTGTTCGCGGCTGGGTGGTTCTGGATCTCGCTGCTCGCGCCAAGTTCAGGCGCGAGAAATGTTCACTTCCGCAGCATCGAGCTGATCACAGCCGATGCGGACGTTGTCGTGCGGGGATCCATCGTCGAAGTTGGGAGCGTCGAACCGGATGAGGCCCGTGGCTACCATCAGCGTGGCAGGCTCGTTGTGAGGGTGACGGAAGCGCTGAAGGGGAGCGCGCCCGCGCAAATCCAAGTGTGCTGCGGTTCGGCAATGCCCAGATTTGACCAATGGCGGCGTGCGGGAACGGAGCTGCTCCTCTGTCTCTGGCGCCACGGCCCTCATGCCCCCTGCCCGTATGAACTGCGGGAATGGGTCGAGCCTGTCGGCAGTGGAAAGGGCGTGGCGACAAAGGCTCCGAGCGACCCGGGAGACAACGGCTCGCTGCTCGCGTGGCTGGCGCGTGGGAGGGGCGTCGTCACCATGGACTTCCGGACCCTGTCCTCGCGTGACGACATCCTCAAGGAGGCACGTGAAGCTTGCGCCGCTGCCCCATCCGCTGGGAGGAAAGCGATGTTGCGCCTCCACCCCCCCCCTCCACTGGGTTCAATGACCATAGTCTCAGCGCGATGTTCGTCTGGATGCCCGTGGATCACCGGCTCGAGGAGCTGGGCCGGCGGTGGGCCAGCTCGAATTCGCCGGATTATCGAGAGCTTGCGCCCCGAGCGCTGCAGCCGTTCAAGTCTGAGAAGAATATCGCCATCCTCAAAAAACTGCTCACGGATACCACGCCTCGGGACTATATCGACGGCAAGGGGGGCGGGACGCGGTCTTACCCCGCCCGATTGCCGGCCTACGTGATCCTCAAGTCGTGGGGCGTGCCAGCTAAGGAACCCGTGACCGAGGTGCCCCTGCACCACACCGATACCCACGTCCGGGAGCCTCTCGCCCGGGCCAATAGCCCATGTTTGGTGTCCCTTGACGTAAGTCCTTGGCAGGCAAGGGGCGA
>JBMFUH010001114.1:0-2192 GCA_049966735.1 Isosphaeraceae bacterium | reverse complement strand
AGTGGCCTTGTGAGCAAGATCAAGAAGTATGCAAGTCGCATCGAGATCGAAATGCGGATCGCCGCCGCGTACTCGCGTGCCGCCGCCACGGCCGGCATTCGATCGGTTGACCCGACCAACCCGACTTCGTGGGAATTTGCCGGATTCAGCCAGCACGGCGAGGATGGGATTATTGACTACTTATGCTCACGCATGGTACCACGCAACCGTTTCTTTGTCGAAATCGGTGCCGCCGACGGGCTGGAGAACTGCACCGCATGGTTGGCCCGCGCTCGTGGGTACGGCGGAGTGATGGTGGACGGTAATCCGATCCTGGTTGAGCGATGTCGTCAGTCTCTGGAAAACAGGATCTGGAACGTTCACCCCGTCCATCTCATGGTCAATGTCGAGAACGTCGCGGCGCTGATGAAGATGTGCCCTTATCAGGACCCAGATGTCTTCGTCCTGGACATCGACGGGATTGATTTCCACGTCATGAAGCAAGTCTTGAAACTTGGCTTCCGGCCAAAACTGATTGTCGTTGAGTACAACAGCGCGTTTGGCCCTGATCGAGCCGTAACGGTTCCGTATAAACCGCGGTTCTCACGCTGGGAAACGCATCTAAATGGTTTGTTCTACGGGGTATCGATCGCAGGAAGGCGGAACTTAATGAACCAACACCGGTACAGTTTCGTCACCGTGGAAACAAGCGGAACCAACGCCTTTTTCCTTGATGAGGCGGGGTTCCCAGAGGGGTTCGCGCCGGCGATTCAGGGAATCTCATTTCTCGACAACCTTGGCGATCGGAACGGGGCTACAAGTCCCTATCAGGACAGTTCCGGTGACCTTGTCCTGCCGCTGCGGGATTGGAGGGTGCAGCTCGAGCAACTGGCCAAGCTGGAGTTTGTCGAAATCGTGTAATCAGGGAATGACTTTCGCCAACCGAGAAGTGTAAGACGTCCTGTCCAAAGACCACGATGGGTTTTCGGGACCGGTAAGAGGGGGCCGACCACTTTTTTGTGGAAAAAGTGATTCGACCCGGCGGGAGACCGACGGTCCCGCGGCCGGCGGGGTCAGGGGCCCGCGCCGAACTGAAGCTCTTTCGTGCTCATCCCCATCATCGGCCGCGCTGCCGCCTCCAGTTTTACCGGCCGTGCGGTCTTTACTCGCTGCGCTGGCGGCGAGATCTGCCCGGGACGCTGTCCTATATACGGGTAGTCTTCTGACTTCGCTGTGCTGCCGATTCACCAGCAGAATTGGCAGGATAGCATGGATTGTTTGATCACCAGCAAGCCAAGACGGCGTTGCCGGAAACAATTGGACCAGCCCAGGAGCTCGTTGATGAGCACATTGAGCAGCCAGATCGATCAGTCGCGACCGCCAGTCAGCCTTCATCCCCCGCGGCGGCGGGCGAAAGTGTTGCTCACGAGCGTGTGCGGCCCCTATGCGCGCGATGACGAGTACGGCAGCCGCGCGCTCAACCCCATGGAGCTCTATCACAACCAGGTGACGCGCGTGCAAGGGCCGTTTTCGCTGCGCATGTTCCATCGCAGTTGGGGGTTGATGCTGATTCAGGCCAACCTCTCGACCCCCTGCACGGTCCTCGACTTTCCGACCTGGGAGCGCTTCGAGGCAGAGATTCGCCAGGGCGACTACGACATCGTGGGCATCAGCAGCATCATCCTGAACCAGCGCAAGGTCAAGATCATGTGCGAGATGGTGCGCCGCCACCTGCCTCAGGCGACCATCGTCGTGGGAGGACACATCGCCAACGTTCCGGACCTGGCGGAGCGGATCGACGCCGATCACATCGTCCGCGGCGACGGCGTGGCGTGGTTCCGGCAGTTCCTCGACGACAACGTGGGCCAACCGCTGCGCCATCCCTTGATCGTTTCGGGCTTCGGCTCGCGCTGCGTGGGACTGAAGCTGCGGGGCAAGGCCGATGACACGGCGGCCACGCTGATTCCGTCGGTCGGCTGTCCGCTCGGATGCAACTTCTGCTCGACCTCGGCCATGTTCGGCGGCAAAGGCAAATATGTAAACTTTTATGAATCCGGCGACGAACTCTTCGACGTCATGGATCAGTTGTCTCGCGCCATGAACGTGCGCTCGTTCTTCGTGATGGATGAGAACTTCCTGCTCCATCGCGAGCGCGCCCTGCGGGTGCTGGAGTTGATGGAGCGGCACGGGAAACCCTGGTCGTTGTTCGTGTT
>JBMFUH010001113.1:0-2201 GCA_049966735.1 Isosphaeraceae bacterium | reverse complement strand
CCAGGCGGTTGTCTCATCTTGATAGATGAGCATGCCGCTCTGGTGCTTGAATGTGTCGGAGCCCTTGTAAGAAAGCTCCATTCCCGGCTCGAGCCGGTATCGCGGCAGTTCGTCTCCCGCCCTGGCCGCGCCGGCCGCCGCGATCGCCAGCCCAACCGCCGCCGTCAACATTCCCGTCCCGCGCGTGCGACTCATCGGTGTGCCTCCCTTGTTGAGGTTCTTTGAACCTACGACATCCGTCATTTGTACCGACGATCGACCGGCAAGGGAAGTCAATTCTCACGAGCCGACGCCCAGGCGGGTGGGGTTCGCGTGTATGATCAAGGGTGACGTGTCATGTTGAGTCGTCCCCGGTGTCCGGGTATAGCCCGAGATCAATGTCCCATTCTTCGTCTCTGACTGGCCGCGAAGAGCTTCCGCACCTCTCAACGTTCGTGAGGGTCGCGGAGCAGGGGAGCTTCACGGCCGCGGCCGCGGCGCTGGGAATCACCCAGGCGGCCGTCAGCCAGCGAATCGCCGTCCTCGAAAAGGAGCTGCGCCTCGCGCTCTTCGACCGGCAAACGGGCAAGATCGCCCTCACGGCAGCGGGTGAGCGGTTCTATGACTACGCACGCCGGATCCTCGACCTGCACCAGCAGGCCCGACGCGATATTGCCGGTTTTCGTTCCGCGGTCTCGGGCGAGCTTCTCATTGCCGCAAGCTCCATTCCCGGCGAATGCTTTCTCCCGGCCTTGTTGTCAGCTTTCCGTGCCGAGCATCCCCGCGTCCATGTCCGCGCCACGGTCAGCGACAGCGGCTCGGTCATCACGGAAGTCGAGAAGGGGCGGGCGCCGGTCGGACTGATCGGGCAGAAAGCCATGCGAACCAACCTCGTGTCTCGATCCATCGGCAGCGATTCGCTGGCGCTCATCGTACCCGCCGGGCATGCCTGGGCGCGTCGTCGAATCATCTCGCTAGAAGCCCTGGCCAGCGAATCGCTCATCGTGCGTGAGCCGGGTTCCGGCACGCGTCATCTCCTGGAGACGAGTCTCGAAAGTGCAGGCACGGGACTTGCCGAGCTGAACGTCTCGCTCGAGCTGGGCAGCAACGCGGCCATCAAGGATGCGGTGAAGCGCGGCCTGGGTATCGCTTTCCTCTCCAGGTTGGCCGTCCAGAGAGAATTGGATGCCAAAGAGCTGGCAGCCGTCGCCGTGCGGGGTCTCTGTCTGGACCGGGACTTCTACCTCGTCTACCATCGTCAGCGGCCGTTGTCACCGGCGGCAAGCGCCTTCCGCCGCTTCGTTGAAACTCATCCGCCTGGCCAGGAACTCGCCAGCCGGCCATAAGCCAAGCTTATGCCAGCCCACGCGCCTATCATCTCAAGCTCGGTTGTCGGCCCTCGCCGGCCCGTTCATCATTCAGGCTGCACTCGGCTTTCCCCCTCGTCAGACCAGGCAAGTGGACGCTCTGATGGTGGCAATCGATCGCAAGGCGCATTGGGACAACGTATATACGCTCAAGGGCAATGCCAACGTGAGCTGGTATCAGCGCGAGCCTGGCTTGTCGCTGGAGCTGATCCGGTCGGTTGCTCCAGAAGGCCAGAAACGTATCATTGACGTGGGCGGCGGAGCATCGGTACTCGTCGATCATCTGGTCGAACTGCCCTTCAGCAAGATTGCCGTGCTTGACGTCTCCGAGACCGCGCTGGGCCTGGCCAGGAATCGGCTGGGCGAGCGCGCCGGTCAGGTCGAGTGGATCGTCGCCGACGTGACTTCAGCTCACACGATCGGCACGTTTGATCTCTGGCACGACCGGGCCGTGTTCCATTTTCTCACCGATTCGGCGGATCGAAAAAACTACGTGAACCTGGCCCGGCAGACCGTCCCCGAGGGGGGCCACCTGATTATCGCGACCTTCGCCGATGATGGGCCCACGCGATGCAGCGACCTGGATGTCTGCCGCTACAACGCCGAGACGCTGAGCGCCGAGCTGGGCGCAGCTTTCTTGCTGGTCAGAGAGGCGAGAGAAACGCACACCACGCCCTGGGGCTCGCCCCAGTCGTTCTTTTACGGAGTGTTCCGGCGACGATGAGGTGAACTCCCGACCCCGGACCGTGGAGCGGCCGGCAATCGCGCTGTTGCTCGCTCCACCCTTCGATCCTCTTGACTCCCTAGGAGCTTGTCTGAATAACACTACCGCGATTCACCCACCAGTCCATTCAA
>JBMFUH010001112.1:0-2216 GCA_049966735.1 Isosphaeraceae bacterium | reverse complement strand
CGGCTTGACATGCTACCACCAGCCTCGGCCGGCGCGAACCGCGTCTTACACCCCAAACCCTCGAGATTTCGAATTGCCCCTTGACATGGGTTCCGACCGTGTCATGATTCAGATAGCCGTGGTGGTTCAGAACCCGTGCCCGAGTACCAGGTTTGAGGTTTTAGTCCTGGGGCGTCAGGGCATCGCTCAGGCGATTCAATCCCGTCCGCGGGAGCGCTTAGAAACTATCCGAGAACGGTCGTAACCCCTTGTTTTTCCAGGGAATCGGGACGCCGAAACGGCGTTCTCGGATAGTTTCTTAACCTCATTGGGTCGGACCACCGCGGTTTCTTGATGCGCTTGCCCTGGCTCGTCGTCCCGGATCGCGCCTCCGATTCAAATTCCAATGACCCGGTCGCGCGCGGTGACTTCCCACTCGTTGACCAGTTGACCATCCGCGATCACATATACACGGCGATGCAGCGCCGAGGTCGGGCAGATGTGGGTCGGAATGCCCAGGAGCCAGGAACCGACCGGATAGCGATCGGCCGCGGGCGTGTCGACGACCAGGTGCTCCTCGCTGTGGCCCACGAAATTCGGCTCCGGCAGGTCGATCAGGTGCACGCGGGGAACGGCTGGATCCGCGGCGACGGCCTTGTGGCCGAGATCGAGGCAAAGCCGGCCGGGCCGGGGATGGCTCACGACGCGCGTGAGGAGCAGCGCGGCGGGCGTGAACGGGAGATCGGGATAGCGGCTGGCATAGCCGTGATCGTGCAGGACGATCGTCCCGGGCGAGCATTCCACGCCGGGTTCCTCCAGGGCGGCATGGATCGGAAAACTTGGCGTGCCGCCGATCACCAGCCGGGGAACCGGCAGCCCCTGACGCATCAGTCTGTCGCGCAGCGCGAGCGTCTTTTCCTGCGCGATCCGGACAGCGACGCGCCGGTCTGAAACGTCCGTCTGGTTGATGTGGCCGTCGTAGGCATGGAGACCGTCAGGTTCGAGACCAGGCAGACTGGCGACGAGTGCGTAAAGCGCGGCGGCCGGCTCGCCGGGATCGATTCCGGTCCGGCCCATTCCCACGTCGAGATCGACCAGGACCGCGACCGGCCGACCGAGCCCCTTGACCGCGTCCGAGAGGGCGCCGGCGGAATCAAGATGGTCGACCAGCGCACGAAAGGTCGTGGAGCGATAACCACGGACCAGGCGGACAAACCGCGTCAGGTTGGGACCCACCAAAGGATAGGCCAGAAGCACGTCGCTTCCTCCCGCCGCGGCCACCATCTCGGCCTCGGCGATCGTGGCGACCTTGTGCTTCTGGATGCCCAGTTCCCCCTCCATGCGGATGATCTCGGCCATCTTGTGCGTCTTGGCGTGCGGCCTGAGCCGCTCGACCCCACGCGCCATCTCGATCATGCCCGCGAGGTTCTGGCGGACCAGGTCGCGGTAAACGAGAAGTGACGGGCTGAGTAAGCCAGACGGGTTGATCAAAGAATGGCGCGGGTCCATGGTTCTCTCCCGGGTATGTCGTGAATGTCCCAGGCTACCGCGGGGCCGGTCGACTTGCGAGTCGGTTCACCCGTCCGGGAACAGGAAGCATCTTCAAGACTGCGTCGCCGCGATCTCTTGCACCTTCGTCCTTCCCTCCGCCCAGCGATGCCCCAGTGTCAGGCACGCCGGCAGGAGCACGAGATTGCCCAGGGTGCTGCCCGCCGTGGCGAGGGCCACCATGGTCCCAAAGTTGACGAAGGGCGCGAACTCGCTGGTCCGCAGCGCCGTGAAGCCGACGGCCACGGCCAGGCTGGAAAGGATCACGCCGGGACCGGAGACCTGGTAACTGTCGAAGAGGCTTGCCGTGAAACCCCGCTCCTTCAACTCGCGATGAAACTGGATCAGGCAATGAAACGTGTCGTCCACGGAAAGCCCCAGCGCCACGCTCGCCACCAGTGCCGTGGCCATGTCGAGCTTGATGGAGAGCCAGCCCATCAGCCCGAGCACGAGCGCCACCGAGAGCATCGTCGGCAGGATGGCCAGAAGTGCCAGAAAGAAGCTGCGGAAGGCCAGCGTGAGCATGATCAAAATCCCCAGCGCCGACCAGAAGAACGTGGACCACTGGGTGGCGATGACTCCTTGCGTCGTGCGGGTCATGAGGTACGACAGACCCGTGAGGAACGCCGAGGGGACGAACGAAGCCTTGGCGGTGTTCTCCGCCTCGCGGAAGATCCGCGCCTTGGTCG
>JBMFUH010001111.1:0-2217 GCA_049966735.1 Isosphaeraceae bacterium | reverse complement strand
GCGGGAGGCCCGCGAATTCACAGAAAGCGCCGTCCTCTTGACCGACTGTCCCGAACAGCCGCAGCTTATCCTCGGAGTATCAGGGAAGATCCAACGGGGCTAGGTGCTACTGTCCGAGCAACCGGCCCCCACGTATCGATTTCGGAAGGGAGGTGGTCAGACCCAGGCAAAGAAGATCGTGGAAAAAGCAGCAAAGACTTTGGAGGGGCCGCGGCCCCGGTAGTGCGAATTCTCCTTTTTGCCATTTCGAATGGAGAACTGCCCATGGTTCGCTTTCTTGAGATCGCTTCCTCGTTGCTTGCGTCAGTCTCGGCGGTCCTCGTCTGCCTCGTCCTAGCGGTGGCTTGCGGCACATCGCGGGCAGCGGAGCCCCTCTCGAGCCCGTCATGTCCGCAGGCATGCGAGTGCGAGGGCTTCCCCCTTGACAAGTGCCCAGACGGAAACGGGTTCCTTTGCCTCTGCAACTGCAGTTGGGACTGTGCTGTGTGCTTGGAGTAAAGATCCAAGGCTCCTTCGTTCGGGCTCGGCAACCGGGGCCGCCAGTCAGAGCCGCTCCCCTGTGCATCGGCTGTATGAAGCCGAAAAGTATCGTGGCCGTGGAGGCCCAAGGACAATCCCAGGTTAAGTGGGCCTGGCAACGCCCACAGTGCCCACTACTACGGCCGCCCGGCTGCCGGAGGCGCCCGCCTGGTGCCTTCCGCGCGCGGGGCGCTATTTAGATCGCCCGTCCCCAGAAGCTCGATGGACCCGTCCGATGAGAATGAAGAGTTGGCTCCTCCAGTGTTGTACTTTCATGCTCCTGGGACACGCGATGTCCGGATGCTGCCCCGCGACCGCCGGGGGTGCGTCCCCCAAGGAGAGACTGCTCAGGGAGTGCCCGCAGGCCCATGAGAGGCTGCTGGTCCTGGGCAAGAACCTCAGGGGTACGGCGGTCGTCAAGAACACCATTCAGCTCGGTGTTAAGACACTCATTGACCAGAAGAGCGTCACATTTTACGTCAACGGTAACTCGTATCGACTCGACAGCGAGAGGACCGACGATGGCGGGACGGGCCTCCCCTCTCCGGTTCGTGAGGGGTCAAGCGGCCCTGGTTGGTTTCAGCGATCAAGCGTTTCGACCGAGAAAATGTTCTTCGCGGTTGAGCGGGCATCGGAGGGTAGCCGATTTTTCCTCAGGGACATTAAGACGGACGGATCCAAGAGAACGAGCGACATCAGCCTGGTCACGTTCCTGACGGAGGTGTCAGTCACGGTGCACAACGTGCGCTTGGTCGACCTACTGAATGACCCTCACCTCACCGTAGACGAAGTTACCACGGTCGGCGACTCTCCGTCACCGGCCCTAAAGGCTACCTTCCGTCGCTCGGGGGCAAAGAAGCGCGAGATCGAATCGGGCTGGTTCCAGGTCGACCCTGGGAAAGGATGGGCTGTCGATGCCTGGGGGGTTTCCCTGAGGGAATGGGGCAATGCGAGGGGCAGAACGACATACAAGAAAGGGCCGGGCCCCCGGGTTGTCCCCGAAATGTTTATGCGCAGCGGCGAGAGGACCGGGGCTGCAGCTCCTTACCGTTCGTCACTGGAGATAGACTACGCCGTTTTTTCGGATAATCCGCTCTCAGCGGAGAACTACTCGTTGGCGACCTTTGGACTTGACTACGCCCTTACACCGCGACGTGCGTCCGGCGCAGTTCGTCCAGTCTACCTGCTGTCGATCGCGGCAGTTCTGTCACTTGCGTTCTCGGCTTTACTATGGCGGCTGGCGAAGCGCGCTCCGCAGGCCTCCGAATGAGCTTCCGCAGCCAGGGCTGAGGGGAACTGGATCCCCCGGTGCCATATGAGGGTTGCCCACGGAAACTTGACGAATTATCGGGCTCCTTCCGCACCGCTTCCGTCAGGGGTTGCAAATGTTTCCTGCGCGCCAAGAACGTATCGTCCCGCAGGGTTTTAGCCTGGTTGAGTTGCTCGTCGCCATTTCAATCATCTCGCTCCTGATCGGCCTCCTCCTCCCCGCCGTCCAGTCCGCTCGCGAGGCGGCGCGGCGCGCGCAGTGCTCGAATAACCTCAAGCAGCTTGGCCTGGCCCTGCACGCGTATCACGACGTGTTCGGCTCGCTCCCTCCGGGCCGGATCAAGTCGTACGACCCGCGCTACTCCGGGCTCAAGCCGCCCTGCACGTCGACGATCGTCGATAAGAGCATCGAGGTCTTCGCGCTCGGCT
>JBMFUH010001110.1:0-2224 GCA_049966735.1 Isosphaeraceae bacterium | reverse complement strand
CAAGCAGCCGGTCGGCGGTCAGGTTCTGGAGCGTGAACTCGTCCGGCCCACCGCGAATCTTGACCGGGAGCGGAATCGCCACCTCGTTGTCATACGCCAGGAACCGTTCGACCCTCGTCTCGTGCTTGAGGAAGAGCGCCTGATCGCACCGGCGGAGTTGCTGGAACCAGTGGTCGTCGGGGATGAAGCCCGGGACGTTGCCCGCGGGGGAAGCTGCAAGCAGGTTCGTCTTGTACCAGCGGAGCCCTCCGCTCCGCTCGGTGCCTTGCGGCCAGTGGGCCAGGACGGTCCCTTTCTTCACGCGGAGGTCGAAATCGACGTCCTTGGTCGGTTCGCCAAAAGCCTGCACCACCGAGATGGGAGCGACCGGGAAGCGGCGATCCAGCTTCGGACCTTCGACCTTGGGCCGGACCGTGCCGACCGGGCCCGGCATCGCGTTGCGATACACGCGGGACGCGTTCAACGAGGTCTGGGCCGGGCTGCCGACCCAGATCGACCACTCATAGACCTCGACAGGGAGTTGAGGACGGTCCTCGGCGCCCCGGAGAGCGGGAGTGAGACAAAATCCGATGATCAACAAGAGCCGGCGAATGCCGCCGCGGGAAGCATGCGAGGATCGTGTCATGGGCTGCTCGGGGATGGAGTTGTCGACGATCGACCTGCCGCGGCCGA
Source organism: Isosphaeraceae bacterium (assembly GCA_049966735.1). Classification (GTDB taxonomy): domain Bacteria; phylum Planctomycetota; class Planctomycetia; order Isosphaerales; family Isosphaeraceae; genus Aquisphaera. The sequence continues at coordinate 1,552 of JBMFUH010001110.1, read as the reverse complement.
AAGCGAGGCTGTCGCCCCCGGGGCCGCCGTCGCGGAACGATAGAGCCGGGCGTTCGCCCAGATCACCCGATCGCCGGTGTCTTCGTCGGGTCCGAAGTCCACAACCAGCCGGAGCTGTTCGGCTCCGGAAACGGGCAGGGCCAGCTTGATCGGCGAGGCGTCGGCGCGCAGGTCGGGATTGGCATACAGTTCTTTGCCGTCGGCGAAGACCCGGCAATCGACGCGGCCTTTCTTTCCACCCGAGGGGTCAAATCCAACCTGGGTTTCGAATCGGGCGTAGCGGCGGTCGAGGTCGTAGGTCAGGGCCGTCCGCGAGTGGACCGAGATCCCCTTGGCGATGGCCTGGTCCTCGAGCTTCAGCGGCGAGCCGTCGAGCGCGACGTCGCGGCGATAGGGTGTCCGCCGGGAGAAGCACGGGGTCTCTTCGACCTTGCTGGGCTCAAGATCCGAGAGGTAGTCCATCTGCCCGCCGCGGAAATGGACCTCGCGGATCTCGGCCGCTGGGAGTTTCACGGTCTGGCCCCAGGGGGTTTCGATTTGCCATTTATCCCCCTCGATCTTGACCCAGCGGCCCGAGAGGACGAGTCCGCCCGTGAGCGTGAATGTCGGCCTCACCTCGGTCGGAGGCCGCGGCGTGGGACGGGCCGCCAGCACCAGCCCTTCGACCTGCTTGAGCCCCAACCCGCGGCTTTTGCCCCGGTAGTTGAAGGTGAGCTTGTTGTTCTTCATCGCCTCGACGACTCCGTCGATGGCCAGGACCTCGCCGTCTTTCGTACGCGCCAGGAGGAGGTCCTCGCTGGGTGGGGATTTGAGCCGCCTGGCGAACGACTCGGGCGACTCCTTGTGGTCGGCCATCCCCATGTAGACGCCAATCACCCGTGACAGGGGCGTCTCGATGCGATCCCCCCAGGGGGGCGCCAGAGTCAGCGAGTCCGCGCTCATACCTTCGAGCTTGCCAAAGAGCTGCTCGTCACCAGCGAGGTAGACGCGTGCATCGAGCGCGGGCGTCGGCGCCGCGGGGTCAAACGCGAGCTTCGGGTCCGTGTGGCCGGTCGCCTGAACCTGAATATTCGCGTTCTGGCCGTCGGCGTAGTTCAGGTTGATCATGAATTGCTTGTTGTGGCAATCGCCTTTAGGCGGCTCCAGGAAGAGGTCGGCCCACGTCTCCTTGCCAGCCCGGCGGAGACTCAAGGGCCCGGCAGGCGACCCGGTCGTGTCGAGCTGCCACATGGCCTGGCCCTGGTCGGTAGGACACTGGATCATGATCTGGCGGATCTCGGCGTCGCGCAGGCCGGATAACGCCAGGTGGATATCGCGAATGCCGTTGGGCTTGGGTTCGGTCTTGGGAATCTTGACCACGGGAGCCGTGCCCGGCGGTGGGGCGGACAGGTCGTCGCCGGCTGCTTGCTTGTCGTCCTTGCCCGGGGCATGCCCCGGCCCGGTCGTGTCGACGTTGGGCTGGCCGACGTACCGGACAGTCAGAGTTGACGACCGCTCGAAGACGATCGACTCCAGCTCGTCCAGGGGGATCCGCGCCTTCACCTTCGGTCCC
>JBMFUH010001109.1:0-2227 GCA_049966735.1 Isosphaeraceae bacterium | reverse complement strand
CGTGAGGAACGCCGAGGGGCCGAACGAAGCCTTGGCGGTGTTCTCCGCCTCGCGGAAGATCCGCGCCTTGGTCGGGGCGGGCTGCTGCTCCAGCAGCCGGACCAGCAGGCGAGTATCCCCCGTTTCCTGGTTCCAGAAGGTTCCCAGAAGGTGGGATTGTGGGGAGATCGAGATCAGCTCCACCTTCTCGGCCAGGATGCGGGCCCGCGCTTCCTCGGGAAGGGCGGCGATGCGCCCGTCAGGGTCGAGCACGGTTGAGAGCGAGAGCACCTGTGAGATGGCCCTGGGATCGGGCACCGGAATCTCGGCGATCTTTCTGTCCACGTCTTCCAGACGGCCCAGCGCCTCCGTTGAGATCGACTTGCCCACCGGCACCACGATCTCAACCATGCCAATGCCCCCCAGCTTGTGCTCGACCGTCTGGTAATCTCGCACAACACGGGTCTGGGGCTGAAACAGGTTGATGTAATTCGTCTCGTAGGTCAGGTTGAAGATTCCCAACGAAAGGGGAATGACCACCGCCGCCACGGCCATCACGATCACACCGGGATGGTGGAAGACCCAGGTGGTCAGGCTGTTCATCGCTGCGGAGCCCCTCGAGCGCGAGCCCTCGCGGACAGGGATCTCCATCGGAAAGGGAGGCAACATCGCGATCGGGCAGATCAGCATCACGAGCACTGCGGCGCAGAGGGTGCAAATGCCCAGGATCGCGCCGAATTGCTGGATCGGCACCACGTCGCTGGTGATAAGCGCGCCGTAGCCGATCGCCCCGGTGATGGCCGTCCAGATGATCGGCACCGCGACGGCGCGCAGGGTCAGCCGGCCGGCCGCGGCGGCATCGGCCTCACGACGGCGATCGTCCCGGAAATGGATCGCCAGGTGACTAGCGGCCGGCATGGTCAGCACGATGATCTGCGCGACCAGCGGACCGCCGGAGAGCGAGAGCTTGATCTGAAAAACGCGGAGCAGTGTCTCGGTGGCCAGCCAGATGGTCCAGCCGGAGATCATCGGGACGATTGCCCACCAGACGCTGTGCACAGCCGAGAGCGTCACCAGCGCGATCAGGATCATGCCCACCGCCGCCAGCCGTCGGCCGTCGACCTCGATGGCCGCGAACCCGTCGGCCAGGAGCACCGGAGGCCCGACCACCGCCGGCCGGGCGAGCTGATGGCGAGCCGCGAAGGAGTCTGCCGCGGCCCGCAGGGCATGCACCGTCTCGATGACGTTGTGCTCCTCCGTTTTCCGCAGCCGGGCGATGACCGCCGTCGTCGTCCCGGTCTCGTCGATCAACATGCCTCGGAACAGGGGGTGATGTGTCAACCGCTCCTTGAGCTTGACGCGGCCGGCGGCGTCGGCCAGGCGAACCGCGCCGGTGACGGTGAGCGCATTGGTCCTGAGATCGACATTGTGGATCGCCGCCCTGGCCGCGTTCAATGCGAGCTTGCGTGCCAGCGAGGGCAGGTGATCCAGCGCGACCAGCGCGTCATCGATCGCCCAGACCATGGGCATGCCGTCCAGCGATTCGACCCTGCGCACGCCGGGAATGCGCTCGGGCGTCACCGCCGCGGCCAGCTCGGCCACGCGGTCCAGCCCTGCCGGCGTGACGAGCGCGGGGTCGTCATAAACCAGGAACACGAAGTTGTCGTCGCCGAACGACCTGGCCGCCTTCTGATAGACCGCCATGTACGGGTCGTCATCGGCGAAGAACGAACCGATCGACTGCTCATAGCTCACCCTCTTGCCGAAGAGCACCAGCAAGACGAGCAGAACCGCGGTCGCCGCGAACGTCACATGACGGAACCGGAGCAAAAACCCAATCACGGAAGACGCTTGCCTCTCTGGTGAGCCGGTCCCTCAGCATCCCTTCCGGTAAACGCCCTCCGGAGGGCGGGACCAGAGCCTCCAGGCTAACGACCCAGGCCGCGTTTGACTGCGCAAACTTCCGGCGGAGGCACGTGACGGGGGCGCCTGATTGACCAGCCGGGCTCCACCCGGTGATGCTCTCCGGACTTGTCGTGTCGCAAGCTTGAATGGCCAGCTCTCCAGGTGGCTTACCATTCTTGTTAACAGGCCCGCGTCAACTGCTTCTGGGGATAGACGTACACTTCTTCGACCGGGATTCCGCCGAAACTGTCTCCCCGGAAATGTGCTGGCCTCGGGCCGGGGTATCAATGGGCTTCGCGGGGTCAAGCCCTTTTTCCTGTTTTCAATCAGAAGTCGAGAGTGC
>JBMFUH010001108.1:0-2229 GCA_049966735.1 Isosphaeraceae bacterium | reverse complement strand
CGGCAACGTGCGCGACTTCACCGACCGGCGCCAGGTGATGCAGCACGCGCGCTATTGCCTGCGCGCGGCGATCCGCGCCAGCGAGGTCCTGAACACCGATCCCGAGCTGCGGGCCGCGTGGCGCGACCGCCTCGACCACTGCGCCGGGGACGACGGTCAGCCGCCAGCTCGCCTTTCAGGCATCGAGCGGCTCACGACGGAAGCGAATCCGCCCGAGTTCGGCGTCGGCCGTCCCTACACTCCCCAGCCGGCCACGTACAGCGGACTACCCGGCTCACTCAACCCGACAACCTGGTACTTCGGCCAGTACCCGTGGTCGGTGCTCAGCAACCTGCGAGGCGGGTCGTTCATCGCGGCGCGGGATTATCCGTCATTCACGGCCTGCGTCCGCCGCTGGCGACATCCCAACGGGCTCGTCTGGGCCATGGCGATTGCCGGCTACGGTCATGCCGGGGCCTGGGCGGAGTCGCTCGGCGTGATCGCCCCGCTCCAGGAGATGATGCTGCAGAGCTGGGACGGCGCGCTGCGCATCTTCCCGGCCTGGCCGCGCGACGTCGCCGCGCGGTTCACGACCTTGCGGGCGGAGGGGGCCTTTCTCGTGAGCGCCTCATGGGCCGATGGAGAGGTGCGGGAGCTTTCGATCCAGAGCGAGCGCGGGGCTACCTGCCACATCTATTCCCCCTGGCCCGGCGGAATTGCCGTCATTGACAGTTCGGGAGCCTCCATTGCGACGACGAAGGACGAGTACGGCCGCAGCCAGTTTCCGACCCGCGTGGGGGTCACGTATCGCATCAGGCCCGCCGGAAGACAAGGCGCAGCTCTCGATTGGCAGCCGAAACGGGGCCGTAGCGAGTTTGACACAGCTTCAAACAGGACGCGATAATCCCCCCACACGCAGCCGATATTCCGGCGTGAAATCCGTCAGCTTCTTGACATCGCCCACCAGGTCGTTCCGCGGGGCTTCGACCTGCACCACGATCCGCTCTTGCTGGGCCTCCGGCAACCCCTTCAGGTCCTTGACCGCGCGCGGCTTCAATTCGACTTGATACGTCACATCTCCTCCTGCTCGGTGCCGCCATCCTGCCCTATCCGCTCCTTGATGTCGTCGTTGATGAGGAAGTAGCTGTGTTCCACGTGACCTGTTAGCTCGTCGCGAAGCCCGTGTGCGGACGCACATCGACGGGGTGAAACGCGAGCACGATGTCCTCGCGAGGAATGCCCGCGGCGACAAGCTCGTCGGCAACCGGCCGATTCGTGCCATCATACTGAATCCATACTTTCTCACCGATGATATCAATATGCACAACTGATCCGTGGACTCTTCGCCTGCGGTCCCAGCCGACGTGCATCACTTCATAGTGGTCCTTCTCCCGATCGACGATCGCCTCGGTGTCGATCTGGCCGTGATATGGCTTGTAGCTGGCATACTCTTCGATCAAGTCCGTCACGATGCGCCGGTATCGGTCGAGTTTATCCATTTTACAACCCTCTGCTGGGTTTCGTCGAAAACCAAAACCGCGAGTTGAAGTCGAGAGAGGATGAACTGCCCGAATTTTTCCTCGAAGAAGGTCTCGTGGATGCGAAGTGGAGCAGCGAGAAAAAGTTGCCGTTCAGGCTCCATTTCGGCGAGGATCGCTCGATAAACCTCGTACTGTCCCACGGCTTCCTCCAGGTCACGGACCGGGGACTGGCTCGCAAAGCTTTGTATTTCGACTGCGATCTTCCTCCCTGTCTTCTCCGCGGCCAATGTGACTCGTTCCGCTCCCAGGTCGACAAAGAGGTCCCGTCCACCATAGGAGAGTGTGAGAGGATCATGCGTGATCGTCCACCCGTCCTCGATCAGGGCGTGAACGACAGCATCGTGGTTGATGTTTCTGGCTGGCATGATCTGGTCAGCGACGAAGGAGGTGAAACTGGTCTACGCTCCGACTGCCAGTTTATCCCCTCGGCGCTCTTCAGGAAATCAGATTCCATCATTCGATCAGCCAGGGTATCAGTTCCTCAACCTGTGCGCCGGGCGAGACAGCCCAGGTTCGCCGAATTGACATCGGCTCTGAAGAAGCTCACGGTCTGGTGGTCACATACCATCGGCCCAAGGTTTGCCGAGCAGTTGAAGCGGCTTCCCAATCTCAGGGAGGTGAGCGTCGTAGGCCGACGCCTAGAGCGGTTTACCTTTGAGTTGCATACGGGCGCGGTACGATTTCCTTGTCCCGTGGGGAGAAGGTATGA
>JBMFUH010001107.1:0-2229 GCA_049966735.1 Isosphaeraceae bacterium | reverse complement strand
GCGAGGAACCAGGCCATGTCACACAATGTCACACTTTCGCGCGATGAGATCCAACAACGGGACCAGGAAAGACTTTGTTTCGCAACGGCTGGGCAAGCCTTGTGGGTCGCGCCGGGATGGACGGCTGTATCGATGCTGAGGACCGGAAGCGACGGAAACACGGGGCACCAGGTTGAGTCTCGCTGGAAAACGCGCGGAACGAAGCCAATTTCCCAATGACATAAGCGATTGAAGACTCAAGACTTATGCTCACAAATAGCTTAAATTGCCGCGCGGAACGAAGCCAATCTTCACGGTTTCTTCACATTCTTCGTGAGCGGTTCGCGGTTTGGCGAAGCGTCCCGCCAGGTGAGATGCATGTCGATCGGCCAGTGATGCATGCACGGGTCGGCGAGGTTTCGAAGAGAGCGCCGGTTCGCTCCGGCGTTTCGCGACCGCTCAAAGCCCCATCTGCTTGAGCCGCTTTTCGAGAAGCTCCTCGATCCGCCGGGCGGTTTGCCGGTAGTTGTGCTGGTCGGTGCCGATCGGATCAGGAACGTCGCCACCGTCGGCATCGAGCAAATGCGAATGTGATCGGGCCTCCGGGACCGCGGAAAGGAGCGAATCAAGGTGGTCGGCGGTCATGGTGAAGATGCAGTCGGCCTGCCGGATCAGCTCGAGCGTGACCCGCTGGCTGCGGTGCGACTCCAGCGAGCCGCCCATCGATCGGAGAACCTCGATCGCGTTGGCGGCCGCGGGGGCGCCAGTCGTGGCGGACGTACCCGCGGAGAGCACCACGTATCCGCGCTCTTCCAGTTCCGTGACGTCGCAGTCGAGCCGTCTGGCCAGAAGCATCTTGCAGATTGCCTCGGCCATGGGGCTGCGGCAGGTGTTGCCAGTGCAGACGAAGAGAATGATCATCCCGGACATGCGTGTGAGCGTGGGGCCGTCAATGACTCCCTCCCGTTCCATCGTCCAGCGGTCGTTGTCGATCCGGACGTAGGTGCACACGTTTCCGCAGCGCGTCGGCCCCGAATCGATGACCATGTCCAGGCCCGGGTGGGCGTGAAGGGGCCGGGCGGTGGTCGCCGGGGGTTCTTCGGGAGATGTGGCCATTCCCAGGACCAAGGGCGCGGGCAAGAGTTCGAGCACATCCCGGACGAAGGGATCCGCCGAGCTGGCCAGGGCCAGCTCTCCCCGGGGCGAGATCAGTTGCCGCACTTCTTCGGGCAATCGCATGAACAGGCCGTTGCGTGCTCCGTCGGGAAAGAGCAAGGTCAGCGGACCGGGCCAGAGCCTCCAGGCCAGTCGTTGGCCGACCCTGGAGATCTCGGGCATCCAGTCGGGCGCTTCCTCCGGTCCCCTGATCAGAAGCGTCAGCGGCAGGGCGGCAGGAGTCCGGGCCATTTGCCGGAGCCGAACGAGCGCCTCGGACTGCACCGCGCCTGCCGCCAGCGCGTACATGGTCTCCGTCGCCAGACCAATCAATCCCCCATGCACCAAGCAGGCCACTGCCTGGTGAACCACATCACGCGGATCGTCACAGCGGCGAAGATCGATCCACTGAGTGGCTCCGGGGTCGGCAGTCATCGCAACCCACCTTGCACGCGGTTGGCACTTTCACGCAAGGACTCAGGCGTGAACGCATGAGCACGGCGCGGGTTTCCGGTGATGAAAGAGAGTCCAGATCATACCTGGGGCCGGTTGAACTGGAAACGGCAGCATGGGGAAATCGGACGGATGACGACCGGTGGGCAACCTCTGCCAGTCTCGGTTCGACAAGGGCGCGGTTGGTGGGACTCAGAAGAGAAGGGTCAACCCTTCGAGTTCCCTGACCTCCGCGTAAATCGAGCGCACCTGCTCCGCCGTCTGAACGCTGACATCGAGCGTCACCGCGACGTGACGGCCGCCGGGGGTGGACCGAACCGAATAATCGAGGTCGGATTCCGCCGCGAGGAGGGAGACCACCGCGGCGACGACCCGCCCCTCGAAATCATCGTCCGACCGGCCGATCGCCTTCATCCGGTACACGCCGGGGAAAACATGTGTTGATTCCAGAAGCTCTACCGACGGGCGATGGTCTGCGTGGCGTTCCATGACCCGATCCGTTTCGGTTTCGAAAGTGATGGAAAAACGAAGCGTACTTCAATCATATCGGCGGTGGTGCCGATCGACAAACCCTTGCCCGCTCGAATTTGGGTGTAAGACGCGGTTCGCGCCGGCCGAGGCTGGTGGTAGCATGTCAAGCCG
>JBMFUH010001106.1:0-2234 GCA_049966735.1 Isosphaeraceae bacterium | reverse complement strand
TGACGCATCCGCGCCAGCAATTGCACCAGTTGACCCGCTTTGGTGACTACCTCCCCTCTACGAAGCGAACGTCAAACGGAACTGTCAAGGGCCTAGTTTTCGTGCCGCAGCCTAACCTTGCTCCAAGTCCCGCTCCTTCCCGGACTCCTTACGCTTGGCTACCGGGGCTGTTTCTATTCTGGACGGCCAGTCCCAGCGGTCCCAGCTTCGAACCATCTGGCATCACATACTCATTCTTTCCGAAGTTCACGGTCACGGTCTGGCCGCTGGCGAAGACGGTCTGCTGGACGTTGTGATCGGCGGAGAGCCAGCGGTGACTGAGCATCTCGCTGTAGCCGGTGCCGCGGGCGATCGGACAGACCGTCTGGTAGCTTTTCACGAACCGGTCGCGGTTCTGCTCCCAGAGACGGCGAGTGAACATGAACATGGGAGGCGTGCCGTAGAGGGCGTTGTACAGGTCGCGGCGGTCCCAGACGGCCGGCAGCTTGTTGTTGTAGTCTCCCCAGTACCACTGGGCGACGACGCAGTCGTGATAGACGAGTTCCCAGAGAGGCAGGCGGTAGAACGCTCCGGTCTGGAACTTCTCGATCTGGGGTGGAACCTGCTGGACGATCCGCTGCATGTTCCGGCCGGCGTCGTGAACCCGGTACGGCCCCAGGCTGAGCATGCCTTCAAAGTAGTGGACGAAGGGAACAGCGGCCTCGTGGCCGGTCTCGCTGCCCGTCACCAGCTTGTATCGCTCGCTCACCAGACGCAGCAGCTCCATCTTCCAGTGCCGGCTCTCCGAGCGGGTCACGGGGTGGTGGAGATCGTAGCACTCCCGCCAGGGGGCGGCGGTGGTCGTGTCGATGAACCGGCAGAGATACGGCTTGCTCTTCAGCTCCTGGCCAATCCGTTCGATGGCGTAGGGAATGGCCTGGCGGTCGCAGGTCACGCCGCAGGGGTACATGCCACCGTCACGCCCCTCGATCTCCCAGCCCCTCAGCCACTGCCCATTGGGCCCAATCATCAGGTCGGCCGGCCAGGCCTTGGTGGGCCAGTCCGGATGGGTGTAGCGGATCTTGCTGAAGTTCGCCGGGTTCATGACGTCCTGATAGATGTCGTATCGGCTGGTCAGAACGCCCAAGGCGTTGAGCGTCTTGATCTGCTCGGCCGAGGCTTGATTCGACCAGAGAATACGGTCAATGCCAGCCTGCTTGAGCTCCTTGACGATGCCGATGGGATCACGGTCCCAGCACCAGACGTTCACCGCACCGATCAGCCGGTCGACGTTGGGATTCTCGCTCCTTTTTTCTTTCAACGTCTTGAGCAGGCCAATCTTCCGGGCATGCCGGCGATAGCGCTTGGCCATGGCGACGTAGCCACCGTCGTCCAGAAAGACGTAGCGCATCCGCCGGACGGGACCGAACATTCCCTTCTGAGCGTCCCAGAGCGGGCAAAGGCAGAGCTTCCCCTGGAGCCGGGGGACGAGCACCGAGGCGTCGTCGGCCGTGTCGATGATCGCCATCATCCCCCCGCGGCCGTCGGTGACGCCCCACCAGCCCATGCAAAGCCCGTGACCGCCGTAGAGGATGTAATGCATCGGCGGCAAGCTCGGGTCGTCGACCGGATAGCTCATCCCCTCGTTGACGGGCATCACCAGATAGGAACCCTTCGGGCTCGCGAACGGATAAGGGAATGCCAGCGACTGGCCCAGTTCGCCGCTGCCAGAAAGCGCGATCGCGATCTCGGGACGATCAGGCTGGAGAGTGAACGTTGCGTGAATCTCCAACGCCGTGGGCGGGTTCACCAGCGTCGCCTCGATCGACTGCTCGTGTGCGCGGGCCGCCCGGACCAGAAGCGCTGCGCCGGCGGGTTGCTGGGTCCAGGTTTGACCGGTTCCGCAGTCGACCACGGTCAGGGCGCCGCGCTTGGTGTCGAACGAGACGGCGAGGCTCTTGCTCGAGGCCTCGACCTTCGCGGGCATGCCGGTGGTTCGCGGATTGATCGCCCCGCGCAGGCGCTGGAGCTTTACCTCATCGACACGCACCACTGCCGGGCCGTAGCCGATCACTCTGGGAAGCATCGTGGCGGCGTCGGGGGGGATCATGAATCGAGATTTCAGCTCGCGCCAGCCCTTGGTCTCGTGGGACGATCGGCCGGCGTAGGTGTAGTCGATGACATGATCCGCCGCATCGCGCAGGATGACGGAGATCTCGCAATTGCCTTGGCCCGCGAGGTTCACCCAGCCTGAG
>JBMFUH010001105.1:0-2262 GCA_049966735.1 Isosphaeraceae bacterium | reverse complement strand
CCCATCTCCAAGTATGCCCGCGACCTGGCAGCCGGGCAGGGCGAGAATACGCCGATCACCTGGATTCGCCGCGAGGCTCGCTATCATGAAAAGCTGGCCACGCCCGATGTGACGATCGCCGACCTGATCGGCGAGATCGACATGATCAAGCATGCCGAAGGGCAATATCTGTCGAGCGAGCTGACGATGCACTTCGGCCTGATTCCCCGGACCAACCGGGGCATCTTCTGCATCAACGAGCTTCCCGACCTCGCGCCCAAGATCCAGGTAGGCCTGTTCAACGTCCTGGAAGAGCGCGACGTGCAGATCCGCGGCTATCCGATCCGGCTCGAGCTCGACCTCTGCATGGTCTTCTCGGCCAACCCCGAAGATTACACCAACCGCGGCCGGATCGTCACACCGCTCAAGGACCGGATCGGCTCGGTCGTGCGGACTCATTACCCCCTCACCCGCGAGATCGGCATCGCCATCAGCGAGCAAAACGCCTGGCTCGACCGCGATCGGGGAGACGGTGCACCGAGCACCACGCTGGCCATACCAGTCTACGTCAAGGAAGTGGTCGAGGAGGCCTCGCGGCTGGCCCGGTCGTCGCCTCATGTGAACCAGCAGTCGGGCGTCTCGGTGCGCATGTCGATCGCCAACCTGGAAAACGTGGTCTCCAACGCAGAGCGGCGCGCCTTTGTCAACGATGAGAAATGGGTTGTGCCGCGGGTCTCGGACCTCGCTTTCACAGCGGCCAGCTCGCGCGGCAAGCTCGAGCTGACGTTGAACGAGGACGAGGGGCACGAGGACAAGCTCATCCACCGGATCCTCGACGAGGCGGTCAAGAACATCTTCGGCCTGCATTTCGACGTCCGCGAGTTCCGTCCCGTCGTCGACTACTTCGAGTCGGGCCAGAGCGTGGAAATCGGCGACATGCTCTCCGCCAAGGCCGTGCTCGAGCGGATCGCCAAGATACCCGTCTTGCGCAAGAAGGCCCAGGAGATGGCCGCGACGTTCTTGCCCGGCCTGACCGAGCGCGACGCGCAGGACGCCGCCACGGCCAGCGCCGCGGCGTTTGTCCTCGAGGGATTGCACGTGCACAACAAGCTCAACAAGGCGGTCAAGGCCGGCGGCACGACGTATCGCCGCTAGAGCGATCGGCAGTGGGGGAACTCTCATGGCGATCTTCGAGTATTCCCGGTGGGATGGCAGTCAGGAGTTTCAGGCCCAGTCCGCCGACAAGGTGTTCGAGCAGCTTGCCGAATACCTCCTCCAGTATGGTGATGACGTTTTGCGGAACCTGGAGGACCTCGACGAGGACGAATTGCCCGAGGTCATCGAACTCATCCAGCAGGAAGGACTGATCGAGCGCGACGAGGAGGGCAAGTGGCGGGTCACGCCCCGAGGAGTCAGGCGCATAGAGGACAAGGCCCTGGACGATCTCTTCCAGACGTTCGGCCGCGACAGCGTGGGCCGGCATGACACGCGGGAAAGAGGCGAGGGACAGGTCACGCTCGAGGACACGCGTCCCTATGTTTACGGCGACTCGCTGGCCAACCTGAACATGCACGAGACATTGAAGAATGCCTATGTGCGCCAGGGAGGCGGCGTGCCGATCCGGCTGAGCCAAGACGATTATGTGGTGCACGAGACCGAGTTTCAGACCCGATGCGCCACGGTGGTGCTCATCGACATGAGCGGCTCGATGGGGCGGTACGGCAAGTACTACACCACCAAGAAGGTGGCGATCGCGCTTCAGGCGATGGTCCGGGCCCAGTACCCGCAAGACTCGCTGGAGATGATCGGTTTTTACACGTTCGCCACACCGCTGACCGAGCGGCAACTACTCAACTCGGCCCCCAAGCCGGTGAGCATCTGGGACAGCCGGGTCCATTTGCGGTTCGACCTGGACCGGCCTCCCGCCCGCGTCCCCCAGCACTTCACGAACATTCACGCCGGCTTGCGCCTGGCGCGTAGCCGGTTGATGCGGCGGCCCGCCGCCAACAAGCAGATCATCGTCATCACCGACGGCGAGCCCACCGCCCACATCGAGGGCCGCGAGGTCGTGTTGATCTATCCCCCCGCCGAGAAGACCGCGACACATACGCTGAATGAAGTCAAGCGGTGTGCGAATGCCGGCATCCGCGTCTCCAGCTATGCCCTGATCGAGGATTACTTCTACCTGGGACTCGTGAACTTCGTGCAGGAGATGGCCCGTGTTTCGGGCGGTGTCGCCGCCTACTGCTCGGTCGACGACCTGGGCAAGTTCGTCTTCGAGAG
>JBMFUH010001104.1:0-2263 GCA_049966735.1 Isosphaeraceae bacterium | reverse complement strand
AGGGCGGCGAGGTTGCGCAGGGTCAAGTGGCCGTAGATGCCCTGGTCCACGCTGCAAAACTGCTCGGGACGCTTGAGCGTCAAGATCCGCCGCCAGGTCGTCTCGGCCTCCGCCGGCTGGCCGGCATGACGATGCGCCACGGCCTTGCGGAAGAGCAACTCGGCGTCGTCGGGATCAAACGACAAGCCCTCCGCGCAAACCGCCAGCGCGCCGGGGAGATCGCCCAGCATCTGGTGGCACCGCGCGATCAGGGCAAACAGCTTGCGCGCGATCGAATCAGTCGGCGCCGAGCCGGACAGGCTGCGCCGCAGATAGTCGAGCGCCGTCGGCCAGTCGTGCCCCTCCACCGCGATCGAGCCCAGGTTGAACAGCACGAACGGATCGTTCGGCCGCTCGGCCAGCTCTTCCTCCAGGATCTTCCAGTCGCGGCGGAGCTTGCGGACGCGCAGATCCGGATCGGTGTACCCCGTGTGCCGTACCGTGACGTCGGTCCACTTGACCGGCACGTTCGCCCGCCGCAACGCGGGGAGAATCTGCTCATGAACCCGGTACGTCCAGCGCACGTCCTCGCGGAGCGGAAACAGCCGGATATGATCGACCACCGTCTGCCCGCCATCCCCATTCGGCCCGGGATCGCAGGCGCAGCGGACAACGTATGCCGCATTTTCAATCGTACTCCTACTCTTACTCCTACTCGCATTCGGGCATACGTCCAATCCACCGTCGGGCGCCACGGCCCCCGCCGTTCTCAAACTCTCCAACAACGCCTGCAACTTCTCCCGTTCCGGCGGATCGACCACATCGTCGGCGTCGAGCCAGAAGGCATAATCTCCCGTGGCCCGCGCCAGCGCCGCGTTGCGGGCCGCGGCGAAATCGTCCACCCAGACGAATTCGAACACCCGCGCCCCAAACTCCCTGGCAATCTCCCGCGTCCCGTCCTTCGAGCCGGTATCCACGACGACGATCTCGTCGAACAGGCCGGCCACGGATGACAAACATTTTCCAATGTTGTTTTCTTCATCCCGGACGATCATCGTCAGCGAGACCTTGGCTTTGCACGTCGAAGAACCGTAGGGTCCGCTGTGCGGACCGCTCCCCGGGTGTGGACCGCCTCCGCGTGTCTGGCACGCCTCCCGCTGGGTCTCCGATCCCCATCCGTGTCCATCCGCGTTGATCCGTGGCTCACCCTCCCCTGTTCCCATCCGTGGCTGCCCGCCCCAGGGCCTGAGCCTCACCGCGCGGCCGTACCCATCGGCCATTTGCCCTTTGCCATCTGCCATTCGCCATCTGCCATTCGCCATCCCCCACTTCTCCGCGAACTTCCGCCCGTTCTCCTGGAGCAGCCTTTCCGCATCAATGCCATTACCGACGAAGCTCCTGCTGCCGAAGTGGTGGATGAACAGGTCGTGGGCCACGGCCAGCTCGAACCCAGCTTTCCGGGCTCTGACGGCCAAATCATCGTCATCGAACAACCCCAATCCAAAGCGCTCGTCCAGCCCGCCGATCGTCTGATAAACGGACCGTTTCACGAGCAGGCAAAAGCCGGAGAGCTTGCCGGCCGTGAACCACTGCCCGCGATGATCGTCGCGCCAGCGCACGGCGAACGCCTGCATCTCCTCCAGCCCCTTGTAGGGCACCTGCTGGACAAGCTGGGGCGGCGTCGCATAGTTGGACATCGGCCCGACCAGACCGATCCTCGTCTCTCGCCCGTCTCCACCGTTCCCATTCGTGAGATTCGTCTGATTCGTGGTTCCTCCTGCCCGCCGTTCCCTTTCCGTGTCTTCCGTGCTTTCCGTGGTTGATTCCGTCTTCATCTCCGCCAGCGCGATGAGCTGGTCCAGCCAGCCGTCGGTCACGACTGCATCGTTGTTCAGGAGCACCAGGTATTGCCCGCGCGCCACGTGCAACCCCTGGTTGACGGCGGCCGGAAAGCCCATGTTCCTGGCATTGCTGATGACCGTGACCGGCCTTCCCGAGGCATCCTGCACCCCGGCCAGGTAAGCTCCCGTCCCATCGGTCGAGCCATTATCGACGACGATCAGCTCGAACGCCGGCCTTGTGTGCCGGAACAACGCCCGGAAGCAATGCCGGGTGAACTCGAGCTGGTTGAAGCAGGGAATGATGATGGAAGCCGCGATCTCGTTCATTCCCCCCGCCCCACGACCAGACGTTCGGTCAAGCCTATTGCCGACTGCCCGCTGCCCACTACAACCCCGCCTCCCGGCACAGATACATGATCTTGGGCACTCCCCGCGACATCACC
>JBMFUH010001103.1:0-2276 GCA_049966735.1 Isosphaeraceae bacterium | reverse complement strand
GAAGCAACGCGGACAAGGAGATCCGATGTTGTCTGACTCATTAGAGAATGCGGCCCGATCCCTTGCTTGAATCACCCGGCCACTTCGGGCTAAGATTGTTCATCATGGCCATGTTCGCGAAAAGCTCCGTCTGGATTGTCCACAAGGTTCCCAAGCGCCATGCCCGATAGCGATTATTACGAGGTTCTGGGGGTCGCCAAGGACGCCTCGCCCGAGGCGATCAAGAAGGCGTATCGCGGACTGGCGAGAAAGCACCACCCCGACGTCAACCCGGGCGACAAGACGGCCGAGAAGCGATTCAAGGAAATTCAGCAGGCCTACGACATCCTCTCCGATCCCGAGAAGCGGGCCCTCTACGATCGCTACGGTACTGCCGCGTTCGAGGGGATGGCCGCGGCCGGCCCGCGCACCAGCGCCTCGGAATGGACGGCACGGTTCGGCGAGCCCGGGTCCGAGACCATGGACTTCTCCGAGTTCTTCGGCCACTTCGGCCAACCCGGCGGAGCAGGGGGGGCCACGTACCAGGGCGACGAGGGGGGCGCGGGCATCTTCGAGGAGCTGCTGGGCCGGATGCGCTCCGGTCGCGCCAGCAAGCCCCGCGCGGGGCGGTCGCTCGAAGCTCATCTGACGATCCCGTTCCTCACGGCCGTCCAGGGCGGCGAGACGTCCATCAACATTCAGCGGGCCAACGGCAAGTCGGAGAACCTGGTCGTCAAGATCCCCCCCGGCGTGGACACCGGGGCCAAGCTGCGGCTCAAAGGGCAGGGGGAGCTCGGTCCCAAGGGAACCCAGCGCGGCGATCTGACCATCACCATCACCGTCGAGCCTCATCCCTACTTCAAGCGCGAAGAGCGCAACCTGGTGGTCGAGGTGCCCATCAGCCTGGCCGAGGCGGTGCTGGGGGCGAAGATCGACGTCCCCGCGCTCGACGGGTTGAAGTCGCTGTCGATCCCTCCCGGCAGCTCGTCGGGGCAGAAGCTCCGGCTCAAGGGGCAGGGCGTCCCGGCATCAGGCGGCAAGCCAAGAGGCGACCTGTTCGTCCAGCTCAAGGTTGTCGTGCCCAGGAGCGTCGACGAGGTCAGCCGGAAGTTGATCCAGGACTTCGCCGAGCGCAACAAGCAAAATCCGAGGGCCGGTCTCTGGTGAGCCGCGCCGGAGCAGGCCGAATTCGCATCGATTCCCCAGATGTTCACGATCGTCCATGACTCGACAACTCATCCCTCGCACCGTCGTCGCCCGGCAACTGGCGATCTCGCCCCGGGCCCTGGTCCACTACGAAGAGCTGGGGCTGGTCCGGATCACGCAGGACGGGCCGGAAGTGGGCTATGAGCCGTCCCAGGTACGGCGGATCTGGACCATCACCAGCTTTCAACGAGACCTGGGCATCAACCTGGCCGGCGTGGAGGTGATTCTCCGGCTCCAGGACCAGATGTGCGCGCTGCACGAGCGACTGGACGGCCTGGCCAGTGAACTTCGTGAGCTGCTCGAGAACGACACGCCTGCCCAGGAATCGCCGAGACCGACGCGCGGACGATCCCGTCGCCATGAGTGAACAAGAAAACAGAATTGATTCGCCCGGCGCGGAGCCTGACAAGACACCCAAGAGGAGCCGGCTCAAGCGAATCCTCGACGAGAATCCCGAGGCGCGCCCTCGCGTGCGCAACGCGGTGGTCAGCTTGCTGGGGACGGCGGTGGCGACCATCGCCGTCGTCGGCCTGCTGCTCGTGTGGCACCTCAGACGTCGGGCGCAACTGATCCGCGATCGGCTCGGCCCTCCCCGACCGGTCTCGCTTCCCGACAACCTCGAGGACGATGACGCGAAGCGATCTCGTGCCGACCGCGGACATGAAAACGGTTATCGGATCGATGACTCCTCGTAGGGCCCGCCGTGCGGACCGATGGCCCGGACATTTGGTCCGCACGGCGGGCCCTACGATACTCGGTTTAGTTGAGGAGCCCGCCACGATGTCCGCGCCGCAGACGTTTCGCCCGCACGAGCGGATCAAGGGCCCCGCCGACTTCCGCCGCGCCTTTGACCGGAAGAGGTCGGTCTCCGACGCGGTGCTGATCATCTACGGCGTGGAAAACGGCCTCGACCATCCGCGGCTGGGAATCTCGGTCACGCGGAAGAAAGTCCGTCGGGCCACCGCGCGGAACCGGATCAAGCGCTTGATCCGCGAGGCGTTCCGGCAAACCAAGGCCGAGCTGCCGTTTGGCGTCGACCTCGTCGTGCTCCCCCGCAACGCCGATCTCACCTTCGCCGCGGTCCGCCAGTC
>JBMFUH010001102.1:0-2290 GCA_049966735.1 Isosphaeraceae bacterium | reverse complement strand
CTCGACCTCGTCCCAGCGCTGCCGCGCCTTGGGCAGCGCGGCGTTCTTGCGCAAGAGCACGCGCACCACGTCCAGCCGCGATTCCGGCCGGGCGTCGGCGATCAGCAGATACTGGGAGACGGCTTCATCGAGCCGCCCCGCGCGCTCCAGGTTCTGGGCCAGAAGCGGGCGAGCGGCGCTGGCCGTCGTCTCGTCCCCCGCCGCCCGCTCCAGTGCGGCGGTCTGGTGTTTTTGGTCGCCAGTCTTGCCGTAGCAGTCCGAGAGCATCAGGTCGACCCGCGCCATGAGGACACGGTCGTTCGCCAGCAAGCTTCGGACAATCTCGAACTTACTGATGGCCTGGGCCCAGTCCTGCCGCGCCATGGCCAGCCGCGCTTCGAGAAACGTGTCGTAACCCTCGCGCAGGCCGAGCTTTTCCAGCCGGCCGACCCAGGCGACGGCGCCCTCTTCCCCCTCGAGTTTGCCCTGGTCGATCAGGATCTCGGTCAGCAAAAAACTGAGAGGACCGTCATCCGGGATCGCCTCGACTCCCTTGCGCAACACGGCAAGGGCGCGGTCGGGGTGGTTCTCCGCCTGGTCGAGTCGGGCAGCCATCTGATAGAGGACGGACTGATCCGGATGCCGGTCGAGCCCGTGCTCGATGTGCTTCCGGGCGCTACGCAGGTCTTTCTTCTCGAAGGCCAGGTCGGCCGCCGCCATCAGCACGTCGGCCTCGTCCGGCCCCAGTTTGAGCGCCTGGGCGAGCTCGGCCTCGTCCACCTGATGATGGAACTCACGCTCGTAGCGGTAGTTGTCCAGATGGGCCAGGGCCGACTTGGGGTTGGCCTTGACCATGGCCTTGATGGTTTGATCGGCCTCCTCGGGCCGCTTCAGAGACTCTTGCAGCAGTTGGGCCAGCCGGGCGTACGTGGCGACGCGGGTCGGGTCTTTCTTGATCGATCCCTTGTACAGCTCCGCGGCCTTACCGGACTCCGATATGGCCTCCTGGCACTGGCCCAGCAGGTCCTCCAGGTCGGCGGCCTCCAGGGCATTTGGGGAATCCGCACCCAGGGAATCGTGCACGTTCGTCAGGTGGCGCAGGGCCTCGGGATAGCGGCGGATGCCGGGCTCCATGGCAATCTCGGCGCACTTCCGCTCGAGCGTGCGGTCGCCGAGGTTATGCCGCAGCGCTTCCTCGTAAATGGCCAGGAGATCCTCTCCGCGGCGCCGGGCTGGCGTCTTTTCGTCGACAATCCGCGCGTACCAGGCGTAAGTCGGGCCATCTTCGGGCTTGAGGTTCACATACTGAGTCAGGAATCGGGCTGCCTTATCGAGGTCTCCGCTCGCTTCAGCCTGGCGCGCCACATCGAGCATCGCGGAGACGTGGCGACGCACCTGGTAGCCATGCAGCGCGCACAAGGCCCCCCCACTCACCATCATGGCGATCACAATCGCGGCCAGAAAGAGGAAGTTGACCCGTCTCATCGGTGACTCACCACTCATGCAAGACAAGCTGGTTGGATCAGGGACGCTTCATGTAGGGGCTGGTCACGATTAGGCTGCTTGGGGAGGGTCTTCCCGCTTACCCGGTGGTGCACGCCTCCGACACGGGCAGATTCACGGGAGAGAGTGTCGAGATCTCCGGTAGGTCGCGCGGTCGAATCAACTCCAGGGGGAAACCAAAAGTCGATGTGATGATCGCGGGTGGAACCCCAAGGAGATGGGGCACGGTCGCCAGAACGATCCGCAAGTCCATCCAAAGGCTACGGTGGTCCATGTAATAGAGGTCGATCTCGAGCTTTTGGCGGACCGACGCCAGGTCGGAATCGGGACCGCGCAGGACCTGCGCCAACCCGGTCAGGCCAGGACGAACCTGGAGCCGCCGGCTGTGGTCGGGGAGGACTCGCTCCAGCTTGGCGGCGATCTCGGGACGCTCGGGGCGAGGGCCGACCAGGCTCATCTCTCCCCGGAGGACGTTGATCAGTTGCGGCAGTTCGTCGAGATGGCTCCAGCGGAGGAACCGGCCGACCGGAGTGACTCGCTTATCCCCCGGGAGCGACCAGACGGCCCCGTTGGGCTCGCTTCGCTGATACATCGTGCGAATCTTGTAGATCGTGAACCGCCCTCCTCCAAGGCCCAGTCGCTCTTGCGTGTAGAGAACGGAACCGCGCGACGTCAGGCGAACCAAAAAACAGGCCAGCGCGATAACCGGCGTTGAGACCGCCAGCAGCAGCGAGACAAGGAGGAATTCAACAACGGCGGCAAGGCGCGTGCGAATTTCCACCCCGCGCGGCTCGGCCCGCTCGTTCAC
>JBMFUH010001101.1:0-2304 GCA_049966735.1 Isosphaeraceae bacterium | reverse complement strand
AGGATAGACCTGATATTGCCGCATGTCGGTCTCAATTTGCACGGCATCAAGGCGCAACTCGCCCTCGATCTTCTTGCCGCAGGCCATCTCGACCTCGACCAGCCGTGCTCCGGGCTGCACGATCGCGCCGAACGCCCGCATGCGGCCCATGCCCATTCCACCCATTCCACCCATCATCCCCCCACCCATTCCGCCCATGCCTCCCATCCCCTGGCCCATGCCTCCTCCGAACTGGGCAAAGCAGGGAGCGGCTGCGAACAGAAGTGTCAGAACAGCGAGCATGTTGCGACGATGCATGATCGATCTCCTGCTTGTTGAGAGGTAATGATGAGACATGAATTGCTTCGGACTTCTGATCCATGACGGTCGTCGGAGGTTGTTGTGACGGAAAAGCTCTGTTGCCGATTCGGGAGGGCGAAGTCTTGTAGGGTCCGCTGTGCGGACCGACGGCCGAGGCATTTGGGCCGCACAGCGTACCCTACGTTACCGGTCGTTTGAGAGATCGCTTGCCGTTCATCCGCGCACCAGGAGGGCAATGATCAGGATGGCGAGCAAACCCAGCCCCAGGACGATCAGCGAGAACTGGAGCAGCCAGCGTGCGTCGTCGCCGGAGGTTTGCCGCGGGAGCGTGTCATGTCGCGGGCGGATGGCCGCCGGCAAGGGTGGCAGGGGAGGCTGATAGCGCGGGGCGTGTGACGGCTCGGGATCGCCCAGATCACGCAGCGAAACGACGCTGGGGCTTTCGTCGTCGGCGACGGACAGCAGGCGCAGGTCCTCGTCGGCCAGCGGAGGGGGGGGCGGGCGGAACGACCGGGCGGCCTCGGCCTCCGCGCCCAGGATGGCGCGAAGCCGGGCGGGATCGGTCCACCGGCCGAGGTCCGCCCGCAGTTCCGCCGTGCTCTGGTAGCGTTCGTCGGGGTTCTTGGCCATGAGCTTGCGGACGAGGGCCGCGAACGCCGCCGGCACGCCCCGGGCGACCTTCTCCAGCGGCTCGGGGTCGTCGAGCCGCTGGCGGAAGATCTTGTTGATCATGTCGCCCCCCTCGAAGGGAGGGCGGCCGGCGAGGGCGAAGTAGAGGCTGCAGCCGACACTGTAAAGGTCGCTGCGGACGTCGGCCTTCGTGGCGTCGCCGAGCTGTTCCGGACTGGCGTAATCGAGCGTTCCCAGCACGGTGTTGGCGCGGGTGATGCCTTGCTCTTCCCCCAGTGCCCGGGCCAGTCCCAGATCGAGGATCTTGGCGTTGCCGTCGGGGGTGATCATGATGTTCGACGGCTTGATGTCGCGGTGGATGATTCCCGCCTGGTGCGCCGCGGCGAGGCCGTCCAGGACCTTGAGGAAGAGTCGGGCGGCGTCGGTCACACGGAGCGGGCCGTAGCGGTCGCTCCTCACCATGTCAAAGAGGCTCATCCCGGGGATGTACTCCAAGACCATGAAATAGACGTCGACCTCATTACCCACGGCGATCGTCCGCGCGACGTTGGGATGCCGGCAGCGCTGGGAGAGTTCCATCTCGCGCCGGAACCGGACCAGGCTGAGCTCTTCTTCCTGGGCTCTGCGGGGGGGCAGCACCTTGATGGCGACCTTCTCGAAGGTCTGCTCGTTGACGGCGAGGAAGACCTTGCCCATGCCCCCCTCGCCGATTGGCTTCTGGATCCGGTAGCCCCCCAGAAAGAAGCCCCTGGTGGCGCCCGCGAGCAGCTTGCGGGCCTGGTAGGTGGTCAGGAAGCCCTGCTGGACCAGCAACCGGGCAAGCTGCTGGGAGGCATCGGCAGCCGATCCGTTGCCGAGCCCGGCCAGGACCTTGCCCACGTCGTTCCTGGGAACCAACCCCGAACTGACGAGATTCTCCACGAAGTCGTCAAGCTGGAGCATGTTCCGGTTCACCTCGGTTTCAATCCACGCTCCGTGAGCGCGACAAAGAACTGTGGCTCGGCACCCCCTGCTGTGGCAAGGCCTACCGACCTTGCCACGCCGCTGACCGAAGGTCTCCCAACTTGCTCCCCTGCCGCGCTCGCGTCTCCCGGATCAGGAGGCGACAGGCGCCGTCCCGGCAGCGGCAGGCGGCGGCTGGGCCGGGGCGTTTTCGGCCACGATGTAGACGGTCAGGCAAGTCACGTTGTCTTTGGAATCGTTGTGGAGGGCCAGTTCCACGAGTGTGGCGGCTGCCTGCTGCGGGTCGTTGACGGTCCCCAGCACGTTGGCCAGGTCGACGTCCGGCACATAGCTGGTCAGACCGTCGCTGGCCAGGAGGAACCGATCTCCCGGCCGCACGTCCAGCACGCGAAAGTCTTCAGGGCCGCTGCG
>JBMFUH010001100.1:0-2315 GCA_049966735.1 Isosphaeraceae bacterium | reverse complement strand
TTGAATGGACTGGTGGGTGAATCGCGGTAGTGTTATTCAGACAAGCTCCTAGGGCGCGAGTGGTTTCTCGGCTGGCTCGCCTCCTTCAAGATCGTGCTCGCCGCGGCCCAGGAAATCCACGGTCGTGCGGATCGCCGGCAAGAGATAGCCTACTGCTGAGTAGTGACCGCAGTCGTACCAGAGGATCTCGGGCTTCCCGGCCGCGTTCCAGAGTGACAGGGTCGAAGCCCTGGGAATCACCTCGTCAACCTTCCCCGCGATCATGAGCAACCGCTTTCCCGAGAGCCGGCCGGCATAAGTGAGGGGGTCGTACGGATCGGTCAGACGCTTGAGGTCGTTGATTGTCTTGCCCGAGGCTTCCCAGGCCTGGCGAAACTTCCGGGTCTCGGGCATTCCCCAGAGGATTCGCGACAGGTCACCTCCGGCCAGCAGGAAGACGCCGTCCCGCGCGGCGGGGTCGACCGCGACGGCCAGCGACGCGACAATTCCTCCCAGGCTGATTCCTGTCACCCCCAGCCGCCTGCGGTCGACGTTGTTGCGGCTGGCCAGCCAGCAGAGCCCCCGGCGGACGTCGCAAACCCCTTGGCGCATCGATGTCATTGTTCGCTCGATGTCCGCCGAGAGGAAGCGGACCGGAACCGGACCGGGGCCGCCCTTGGGCCGCCGTTCACCATAATAAGGAAGCTTGAGGAAGAGGGCCGCCACGCCCCGATCGGCCAGGCGCGCCGCCACGTAGCGGGATAGCGGAAAATCGGAGCCAAGAATGTGCAGGACGACCACCGCCGGACGGCGGCCCGGGAAACCGACCGGATCAAAAAACTCGGCGGGAACCACGTTGTTCTCGGGCGCGGGGGTCGTGATCGGCGACGGGAAGCGAACGCGCGACACGCGGTAACGCGGGGTCTCCAGGACCGGCTCGATTTCAAAGCCGAAGGCCTCGGGCTTGAGCCGAAAGAGGTCGGGAACCGATGATTCTTCCGGAGCAGGGTGAAACACCACCTCGCCATGCTCGACGGCCCCGAGCAAGAATCCCGCGCCGAGGACCAGGAAACCCACCGTCACGATTGACCCTCCCGGTTCGCTAGAACCGGTTCTCTGCCGTTGTGTTTGACACCCCCCGCCGTTAGAGTACGATCTCGACCAGGAAAGGGGAAAGGGAGTTCCCACGAGATGGACGATCTGTCACAACGGCTTCGCAGGCTGGAGCCCCGCAAAATCTGCATCATCAAGCCAAGTTCACTGGGTGACGTCGTTCACTCCTTGCCCATCTTGCCTGCGCTGCGGCAGCGGTTCCCTTCATCTCGGATCAGTTGGGTGGTGAACCGAGCTTTCCGCAGTCTGCTGGAAAGGCATCCCGACCTGGACCGGGTGATCGCCTACGATCGGGGCGGGGCCGGAATCTCAATTCGAGGGGTGACGGCCACATCGCGACTTTGCGGCAACTTGTTGCGCGACAGGTACGACCTGACGATCGACCTCCAAGGACTGCTCCGCTCGGGGCTGATGACCCTGGCGACGCGGGCGAAGGTGCGGGTGGGGATGGCCGACGCCCGCGAGGGGGCGGGCTGGTCTTACACCCACACGGTCGATGCATCCCGGCTGGGCTTGCATGCGGTTGAGCGGGTGCAAAGGGTCATTCGAGCGCTGGGCATCGACGATGCCGAGCCCTCGTTCGTGCTGCCGATCGGCGTCCAGGAGGAGCGATGGTCACGGGAGATCCTCGAAGGTGTGCCCAGGCCTCGCCTCGTGCTCAACCTGGGAGCGCGCTGGTACACCAAACGATGGCCCCCCGAGCATTTCGCCGAGGTAGCGCGGCGGGCCGCGGCGGAGTTCGGGGCCGGACTGGTCGTGGTGGGATCGGCCGACGATCGACCGCTGGCGCTGACCCTCGCGCGCAAGCTCGGACCTCTGCCGCTGCTTGATCTGACCGGAACGACGACGCTGATCCAGCTCGCCGCGCTGGCACGTGAATCGGAACTTTTCCTCTCCAACGACACCGGTCCGTTGCATCTGGCCGCCGCGGCCGGAGCAGCAGTCGTGGGAATCTATACGTGCACGGATCCACGCCTGACCGGTCCGTACGGTCCGCGCACCAGCACGGTCCAGAGCTGTGTCTGGTGCGCTCCCAGCTTTCAGAAAACCTGCCGGCGGCTCGAGTGCTTCGCCGAGCTTACCCCCGATCGTGTCTGGCCCACCGTGCGCGGCGGCTTAATCCAGGGACTCAAAACCGCACCCGTGGTCCATTCAATCGCCGGTTGATCTCCTGCCAACCAGGTTGACGGGACGGGGCGTGGAGCATCAAGCAGAGCAAACGC
>JBMFUH010001099.1:0-2315 GCA_049966735.1 Isosphaeraceae bacterium | reverse complement strand
GTTCGAGCTGGGGATCACCAAGAAGCGCCCGCCCTGGCGCATCTCCCTGCGCTGGATGATTTCCGAGGTGCGCTGCACGATCGAGAGTCTGGGCCTCTTTACACGGCTCTTGACCCGGGTGAGCGAGCCTGAACTGCGGCAGGAGTACAAGAAGCGGTTCTGGGGCTTTCTCAAAGTGCATCACCGGCCCGGACTGATGCTCTGTTACGCCTTCCACCTCGTCATGCATTACCACATCTGGCGCCTGGCCAAAAACATGGCAACTCGCGAGGCACAGCTTGTGAACTCGTTTTAGAGCGTTTTTCGGATCGATGGCAGTCCGCTGGGAGCTTGAGCACTTTTCCAGATTGCATCCGCTGGCTTTTATTGGTTCGCCGGAAACTGCTGAAAAAGAAGGGCTTCAGTCAATCCACTAGAAGGCATTCTTTGATCGCAACGGGGAAAGTTCTCAGGCTCTGGGCGGACCGATGGCTGGGGCATTTGGTCCGCCAGCGGACCCTACGATATTCGATCAGTGTGCAAGCCGTCCGCAAACCGCTCGAGGCGATCGGCGTGTGCCAGATCGATCGCTCGGGGTTTTCGCGCCGGTTGTGGCGAGGTCTGCCGACCTTGCCACCGGGCCGATCGTAGGTCTCCCACAGTCGGCGGGGTCAGAGTCCCGCGCCGACCAGCCCGCCACCGGTGCCGCACGTTCTCCCGCCAGATTCTCAGAAGCTGACTTGCTGCTCGCCGAAATCCCGCCCTCGAAGCGATTGTCGGGCAGCATGCTGTCCCGTTATTGCGGAGTTCCGCGGAGCAACGAGGTCAAAAGTTCTGCTCAATCACCGCGATTCGCCTTCGGCATGCCTGGTTCCCGCCCTTGCCGCGATCTCGACGACGAACGGCCTTACTTCCGCGCAAGCCTTGATGCCATAACCACTTGATCCCGCTTCAGTTCTCCACGACGGATGTAACCTCGCACCGAGGAAAGGTAGATCATGACGACAGCAACAGCCGCTCGACCGGCTCGCTCGACCCTGGCCTGGCTTCCGGTTCTCTGGATTGGCGGCATGCATGCTGGGGTCCTGCTCGCGTTTTTACCCTCGTGTTTCTCCTGGTCCGCCGTCCTGGTCTGCCTCTTCCTGCACTGGCTGACAGGGGGAATCGGAATCTGTCTGACCTATCATCGCCTGCTCACCCACCGCAGTTTCACGCTCCGACCCCGGTGGCTGGAGTATCCGCTGACGATCCTTGGCACGATGGCCTCCGAAGGGGGCGAGATTGGCTGGGTGGCCGACCATCGTCGGCACCATGCATACTCGGATGAAGATGACGACACGCACACTCCCCGTGAGGGGTTCTTCTGGGCTCACATGGGTTGGTGGATGAAGGTGGACGACTCCTGCAAGCACACGCCGGAATATTACAATCGCTGGGCCCCAGACCTGAACAAGGACCCGGTTCATCGCTGGATCGACGGCAACCACATCATCTTCCCCATAGGGCTCATGGCATTGCTCTATTGCCTGGGCGGAATGCCCTGGCTGATCTGGGGTGGGTTCGTTCGGACGGTTCTCGTGCTGCACACGACCTGGCTGGTGAATTCCGCCAGTCATATCTGGGGTTACCGCTCGCACCCGACCCGCGACAAGTCCACCAACCTCTGGTGGGTGGCCCTGCTGACCTACGGCGAAGGATGGCACAACAACCACCACGCGTTCCAGACCTCGGCTCGACACGGGCTGGAGTGGTGGGAGATCGACCTCACTTACGTGGCGATCAAGCTCATGTCGTATGTGGGCCTGGCCAGTAACCTCAAGCTCCCCCGGATCAGCCGGTCGAAGGGAGAGCATTTCGAGTCCTTGGCGCCCGGTGTGAGCGACGAATCTCTGGTGGACGACCCGAACCAGTTCGTCCCCAGCGGGGTCTGACCACACGGGCCTTGCTTGTCGGCGTTTCCGCCTGCTCTCGACAGGAAAAGGCGGCCGGCGGTCAGGCGAGCGGTACGGACAGCGGGGCGGCAAGCGCGTGCTGCCCCGATTCCTTCTCGCGGCCGGTCTTGTCTTTGCCGGTTCGAACGACGAAGATGAAATCGGCTTGTCTGTTGCGGCCCTAGCTCAACGGCAGAGCAGGGGACTCATCAGGATGCAAGGTGGCGCTGGAGGGTGACCTTCAGTCGCGAACCGGGTGAATTGCGGGAAACCTAAACTCGGCGAATCTCAATCGTGACAGTGTGGATCGTGGCGAGATGCCAGCGGCCTGGGTTTCGGTTGACTTCCAAGAGCACGGCAATCCGCAGCCAAGCCTGGCCGGGCATGGGTGGCCAGGAAGGTTCA
>JBMFUH010001098.1:0-2321 GCA_049966735.1 Isosphaeraceae bacterium | reverse complement strand
GAGAGGAGCGGCGACAAAGCATACCGGGAACTCGGCGGCGGCACCACGATCAGGGCCGTGCCCAGCATGACGAGCATGATCGACCAGAGTCCCTGCGCCATCACCGCGTTGGCCGGTGTCTGAAACCGGTGATGGACGCGGCCCAGGCTCCTCGGCAAGAGACCGTCCCGCGCCATGGCGAAATACGCCCGGGGGCCGGTCAGGGCGTTGCCATTCAGACATACAAATGTTGAGCACATGACGAAAATTGAGATTCCGAACACTCCAGCCCGCCCCAGCAGGTTCCGGCAATAAACGGCCGCGACCGCGTTCTCGATGCCGCGTTCTCCCTTGTTGGCCGCGATGACCTGGTCGATGGGCAACACAGAGTGATAGGCAAGGGTCATGGCCAGGTAGAGCACGACCAGAACCGCCATGCCCAGGATCAGGGCCCGTGGGACGTTGCGACCAGGATTTCGTACCTCTTCGGCCATCGGCGTGACGTTGACCCAGCCGTCATAGGCCCAGAGGACGTGAACCATGGCCGCCATCATCCCGGTGAATATCGGCCCGCCCAGGGCTGTCGGCCAGACAGGATTGAGGTTGCTCAGGCTGCCACGCCACAGGATCAAGGGGAGCAGGATCAAGGTGACCACTCCGCAGACCTTGAGAATCGTGCCGAAGACCTGGAGTGCTCCCCCGTGCCGGGTGCCCAGAACGTTCACCGTGGTGACGACCGCGATCGCGGCGATCGCCGCGCCGGCTTGCCAGATCTGACCGTGTATGAAGGACGGAGGAGGGACGAGCTGCACGAAGTAGCGGGCGAACGCCGCGGCCAGCGTGGCCATCGACCCGGTGCGCGCCACGGTGAACTCGGTCCAGCCGAAGAGGAAGGCCGGAATCCTGCCGTACGCGGCGCGCAGGTAAACATAAGGCCCGCCCGCGTGCGGCATCATCGCGGCCAGCTCGGCCAGCGTGAGCGCCCCCGCCGCGCTGAAGAGGCCCGCCACGATCCAGACCAGGACGATCTCGCCGATGAACGGGGCATTGCGTGCGACACTCGCCGGCACGAGGAAGATTCCCGAGCCGATCACGCAGCCAACAACCACGCACAACGCCTCGACCGGACCGAGCACGCGCGGCAGGAGGTTCGATCCCTCGTCCAGCGACTTCGGGGTATCCATCAATGCTCCCTTCGACATGAGGAATCAATGCTCAGCGAGCCTGGCCCACGGTCGCCGCGTCGCTGCGCGCGGCTTCCAGGACCTTGCCCAGCTCGGCCGTGGCGGTCTTGAGCACCGCGACCGTCCGCGCCACCCGCGGACCTAGCTTCTCTTTCCCCGGACTTTCGAGTGCCTCGCGGACCGCCGGCAGCGGCCAGGCGCCGTAGCCAGTCGTCACACCGGGGGCGTAGATCGCGTGCCTGAACCAGGGGCGGCCAGGTAAGCCGGCCGGCAAAAGGAAGGCCCGCTCCACACGCACCAGCAGATCGTTGAGCTTCGCCAAGGCACCGTCGGCGACCGCATCGCGGGCCGTCAACCCATCGAGTGCCCGGTCGACCTCTTCGGCCCTGGCCTGAAACGCCCGCACCGCCGCAACCAGGGAGGGCAGGCCCTCGAAGGTGTCGTCCGCCGCCTCCTCCTTGCTGTTCGAACCGCCCGCGGGCGAGGCCTTCGTTCGAATGTGCCGGGCCTGGATCAGCCGCAGTTCGTCAACGTGATCCCGCAGCGCCAGTCCATACGGGGTGAAACGCAGCGGCAAGACCTCGGCCGCCGCCGCCCGCAACGCGATCGCGGTGTAGAGCCGGGCGGCCATCGTGTGGGTGAGGAATTCGGGATCACCAAACTTTTCCATCCATGTGAAATCATCATAGATAGAGTGATAAACACCGTAGTTTCCCGAGAATCCGATATCGAGCGACGGGACGCCGAGATGGTCGAGGAACGCCGTGTAATCCGATCCCGAACCGAGAGGACGCAACTGCGGGATGAACCGCCGCGACCGGAGCCTGGGTTGCGATGCGGAACCGGACGCCGCCTCGTCCCAGAGCGGGTCGCTCAGGCCAAGCGGGCTTGAGCCAGCCCACGCCGAGTGCCGGGCAGCGAGCCAGATGTCACGGAGCGTCCTCCCCGTGCGCACATCCGTGACGGCGCCGGCGGCGTCGAGGGCCAGGTCGCGGAGCGAGGGAACGCCGCTCATGCTCAGGTCTTTCCCGCTCACCGCCGAGTCGACATTGAGCAAGAGCGCGATTTTCTGATCGACCGTCTTCTCATGCTCCTCGGCCCATTCCGTCGAGCCGACCAGACCGTACTCCTCGGCATCCCAGTTGGCGTAGACGAGAG
>JBMFUH010001097.1:0-2326 GCA_049966735.1 Isosphaeraceae bacterium | reverse complement strand
ATCGCTTGCGAAATCGTGTCCGGCGTACAAGATTCTCGAAGTTCGTAGTACAGAGATGCTCCTCGAGAAGTCGAGTCGTTGAAGAGTTCATGCCGGCGGCGTCGCCTCGCCCACTCCATAATGAAGACGAAACCAGCTCGGACTTTTATTCGTTCCGGCGCGAGAGCCTCGCGCCCGCCGGTCGCGTCTGGAACTGCCGGAGGTAGGTCCGGTACTGCTCGTCCGCGGGACGAACTGCCTCCGGACCGTACGGGTACCAGGTCATCCCTTTCCAGGGCAAGGGGCAGACCGTGTCGCCGGTCGCGGTGAAGAGGTCGGCGTCCTGATCAAGGTCGATCCAGCGGGCCGTGAGGCTGACGGCGGCAGATCCTCCGACGCCGGCCTGAGCCGTGATGTCGATGAAACCCTTGGACGCCTGGTTGCGGTAAAGATAGCCGTTAGAGGCACCGGGCAGACCAAGGTTTCAGGCAAATCCGTACCATCAAAGGAGACGGATCGCTGTTCTCGGCGTCCGGGCTTTGCTACAGTGAAGTCATGATCCTCTGCTGCTTGCCAGGAAATCGGGTCGGCGGAGCGGCGCTGCCAGGTGGTGTCTGAATTTCCCACCATGCCAAAGCGTTGAGGGCCGGCCTGTTTTTCATCTGACGTCGAGACCGCGGAGTCAGTTGCACGATGTCGCTACCCGGAAACTCTCACCCAGCGCCCGAGCCATCGGAGCATTTGTATCGACTACTGGTCGAAGGGGTGAAGGACCACGCCCTCTTCATGATTGACCGGGCCGGGCAAGTCATGACATGGAATGCGGGAGGCGAACGGCTCACGGGCTACCGGGCCGAGGAAATCGTCGGCCGGCACATCTCCTGCCTCTACGATCACGTTGATGTGGCGGACGACAAGCCGAGTCGCGATCTGGAAACCGCGGTTGCCAGGGGGCAGTTCGAGGACGAGGACTGGCGGTTGCGCAAGGACGGCTCGCGGTTCTGGGCCTGCTCGGTCATCACGCCTCTGGGCGACCAGTCGGACCGCCAGGGCTTCGTCATCTCGATGTGGGACATCGCCGACCACAGGCGACAGGACGAGGCTCTCCGGTCCGTGCTCGATCACGTTCTGGACGGGATCGTCACGATTGACGGCCGGGGCTGTATTCAGTCGTTCAACCCGGCCGCGGAAAACATCTTCGACTACCAGGCCGACGAGGTGCTGGGCCAGAACGTCAAGATGCTGATGCCCGAGCCTTACCACGGCGAGCACGACGGCTACCTGGCGAACTACCTGGACACGGGGCGGGCCAAGATCATCGGCATCGGCCGCGAGGTCGTCGGCCGCCGCCGCGACGGCTCGACCTTTCCCATGGATCTGGCAGTGAGCGAGTTTCAGCTCCACGGCCGGCGCTATTTCACGGGGATCGTCCGCGACATCACCGAGCGGAAACGGCTGGAACAGGAGCTGAAAAGACGCATCACCGAGCTCGCCGAGACCGACCGCAAGAAAGACGAGTTCCTGGCGATGCTGGCGCACGAGCTGCGCAACCCGCTGGCCGCCATCAGCAACGCCGTGCAGCTTAGCGGCCAGTTCGCCGATCCTCAGCAAAGCGAGTGGAGCGAGAAGGTCATCAACCGGCAAATCAAGCACCTGTCCCGGATGATCGAAGACCTGCTCGACGTCTCGCGGATCACACGCGGGAAGATTCAATTGCGCAAGGAAGTGATAGATATCGCCCCCGTTCTCGACAGTGCCGTGCAGAACGTGCGGCCGATGATCAACGAGCGCAAGCAGGTGCTCGCCGTCACCGCCGCGACCGGGACTTTGTGGGTTGACGCCGACGCGACGCGGCTCGAGCAAATCTTGACGAACCTGCTGAACAACGCCACCAAGTACACTGATAGTGGCGGCCGGATCTGGCTCACGGCGCTGCGGGAGGGAGACGACGTGGTGATCAGGGTCCGCGACACGGGGATCGGCATTCGAGCCGAAAAGCTGTCGCAGGTTTTCGAGCTCTTCGCCCAGGGAGACCGCTCGCTGGCCCGGCAGGAAGGGGGGCTGGGAATCGGACTGACCCTGGCCCGCTCGCTGGCCGAACTCCACGGCGGCAGCCTAAGCGCGGCCAGTGACGGTCCGGGCAAGGGCTCCGAGTTCACCTTCCGGCTGCCGGCCGCTGCACGCCCCGGCGTCGGCAGCGCCGCGGAGAAATCCGCGGCGGCCACCTATGGGAGCGGTTCGCGCGTGCTGGTCGTGGATGACAACGTGGAGCTGGCCCTGGGCCTGGCCCGGCTGCTCAAGCTGCTCGGGCACGACGTCAGGATGGCCCACGACGGCCCCACCGCGC
>JBMFUH010001096.1:0-2332 GCA_049966735.1 Isosphaeraceae bacterium | reverse complement strand
TCTGATCGAGCTGCACGGGGGAACGCTCGTTCTGACGCAGCTCCGGCTGCGAGCGGACGAGAGCGCCGCGGTGGACTCGCTCATTCACGTCGAGGATGGCAACCTCGTGTGCTATCGCTGCCAGCTTCTCAGTCCCGCGTTCGCCGGAACTTCCACCCACCGGCTGATCACCTTCAAAGCCGAGAGCACCCGCCCGTACCCGGTGTCGCCCGGCTCGGCCCTCTTTGCCTCGCCCCCTGACCGGCCGGTCTGCATCCTGGGAGATTGCACGCTCATCACGGAAGGGGGGGCCATCCGGGCAGTGCTGGGCAATGGGCTGGTCGATCTGTACCAGACGGCAATCGCCGCCGGGACCGACGCCATCGAGTTGCTCCCCGCCGCCGTCGCCCGCGGCCGGTTCGACTGCGATCTGGAGCTCGATCAGTGCACGGTGGCCTCGCAGGCGAACATCATTCGCCTCGGCCGCTGGCCTGGCGCGGCTCCCGGACCGGACAGGCCGCTCCTGATCACGACCAGGAACTGCGCGTTTCTGGGAACCTATGATCGCCGCGTCTCCAGCACCTCCAGCACGGTGCTCCTCCGCGTCAACGAAGAGGCCATGGCCGGCGGAACTGTCTTCTGGCAGGGAGCCGGCGACGCGACCGAAGTCGACGCCTTCACGGCAGCCGACGGGGAGCCCTTCTTCGGACGGCCCCGCGACGTCGTCAGTCAGTGGGTCTACTTCTGGGGAAGCAACCACATGCGGGAGATTACCGGGCCCAGAGCGCCGGTCAATGTTCCGAGCGTTCGTCTCCTTCTCGGGGAACGCCTCAAACCCGGACGGATTGAACCCGCCGACCTGATTCTCGATGCGGCCTATCACCCTGGCGTGGGAGCCGACCTCGCTCGCCAGGGAATTTCCCGCCGAACCGGGCCGGGCGGCAGGCGACGTTGACCATCTCGGCGGGTCATCTCCCATTTACCCGCGGGCACCGTCGCGCAATAATGAAATAGAGAAACCCATCGAACCAGACGAGAAGGAGTTCAGGATCGTGAAAAAGCCTCATTGCTTCCCGCTGTGGGGTATGATGGCCCTGGCGGTTCTCGTTGGCCCGGCGCGTGCGCAGCATGGCGGACACGTAGGTGGGGGTCAGGTCGGTCCCATGAATCATCAACTGGGCGGGTTCGGCATGTCCCTGGCTGTGGGCGGCGGTTGTGGCCCCTGGATGGGGTTCTACGGCATGGGAACCCCAGGCGGCATGTTCTGGTATTCCGCTCCTCCCGGCGCCTTTCTCGGGCCAGGGGGAGCGATGCCCATGATTCCCCCGGGCGGATTTCCGGTCGCGGTGGGCCGAGGCCCGCTCGCTCCACCTCCGCCTCCCGATCTGGTCGAGGCTGTACGGGACAGACGGCCCCAACCGAAGCCGACCCGCAAAGACCCGGCGCATGCAGCCCAGCTCGTGACCCTGGGAGATCGGCTCTTCCGGGGTAATAACTTCAAGAAGGCGAAAGAGCGCTACCTTCAGGCCGCGCGGTTGGACGCCGGCTCGGCCGCGCCTCAGCTCAGGCTGGCGCAGGTTGCCCTGGTGCATGAGCAGTACGCCGAGGCCGCCCGTCGGCTTCGGGCCGCGGAAGAGGCTCAGCCGGGATGGATCGTCACCGCACCCGACGTCCAGTCTCTCTACGGCGAACCCGATGATTTCGCGGAACACCTGGCGCGTCTCGAATCGTACCTCCAGGTGCATCCCGACGATCGCGACGGCTGGCTGGTGTTGGGCGCGGAGTGGTATCTTTCCGGTCGATCCGCCCGCGCGTCCGACGTCTTCCTGCGCCTGAACGACCCGAAGCGCAAGCCTGACGTCGCCCTGGCCGCTTTTCTCCAGGCCACCAATCAACACTGAAGTCGTTCGTTCGGGATCGCATGAGCCAGATTTCTCGCTACTACGCCGCCGCGTGCCAGACGGACCTTCCCTGCCCCCGTCATCGCGACGAGCTTGCCGGGCGAGTCGGTTACTTGCTGGGAATGGTCGACCGGGCTGTTCTCGGCTATGACCCCTTCTTCGATGTCAAACTGGTGGTCTTCCCCGAATTCGCCCACGCCGCGCCCATCTACGAGACCGTCGAGGAACTGACTGACAAGCTCGCCGTGCCTCTGCCCAATGAGCAGACAGACCGGTATGCGAGAAAAGCCCGCGACCGTGGTGTGTACATCCAGACGGGCTCGTTTCTCGAGGTCGATCCGCGCTGGCCTCACGTCGTTTTCAACACCACCTGCCTGATCGGACCGGACGGACTCCTGAGCCGGTATCGCAAGGTCAATCCCTGGATCCCCTGGGAACAGCACGCCAGCCCC
>JBMFUH010001095.1:0-2343 GCA_049966735.1 Isosphaeraceae bacterium | reverse complement strand
TTCGACACCGACATCCAGCCCTATGGCGCGAACATCACCGCGGCCACGACGGTCGTGGGGGCCTTCGTTTGCCCGTCGGACCCTCTTTCCGTTCCCAGCCCCCTGGCCCCGAACAACTACCGCGGAAACGCCGGCCTGTGCGGCGACTGCTCTCCCGGGTATGTCCGGGTGATACCGAGCTTCGGATTCCGGGGCGACGAGATGGGCGTCTTCACATTCCACGGAACGCAGACCTCGGAAATCACCGACGGCCTCTCGTCGACGATCGCGTTCTCGGAGAAGCTGGTCGGCGGCGAGAGCGGGTACACTCCCAGCCGGGACTACCTTCTCACGAATCTGGGACCGGTGATCGACGGCGGCTTGATGACCTGGTCCGACTGGCTGGGCGTCTGCGCCAGCCAGACCGACGTGGGGGCGGCCTCGCGCGACTCGGGGCGGTCCTGGATGCCCGGAGGGGCCTTTTACACGCTTTTTTTCGTCGCGGCCCCTCCAAACGCGAGGATCCCGGACTGCGGCGTGGGCAACGACTCTGGCACGGGCGTCTTCGCGGCGCGGAGCCTGCATCCCGGCGGGGTCAACGCCGCCATGGCCGACGGGTCTGTCCGTTTCTTCTTGAACAGCATCGACGCGGCGACGTGGAGGGCCCTCGGCACAGCCCACGGGGGTGAGACCGTTTCAGCACCGTGGTAGCCAGTACGGATGCCGGCCGCCCACGTTGAACGTGGGCCGCTCCCAAGCAAATGAACGCGGTTTGCCTTTCGAACGGCGAAAGGAGGCGAGGCACCAATCCAAAGAGACCGTAACAGTACCGCGGGCTGCGCAGCGCCCCGGTGACAGCGGTCGGCGCTTGGTCCGGAAGCTCCGGAGCAGCCCGCGTTCGTGGCTTATCATCAAACAACAGCTTTTTTTTCAGGAGGTTTCAATGCTCAGACCAAAGACGGCATTCGGCAGGGTCGTGGCCAGCGCCTTCCTCGCTTCGGCGGTCGTCGTGCTCGCGAATCTCTCGAACGCTCTCTTCGCCGCAGCGCCTTATCAGATCTGCTTCACCGCCGCCAACCCGTGCCTGTCATGCGGCGGCATCAATAACAGCACGTTCCAGTGCATCCCGCCCATTGACTACCAATGGGGCGCGTGCTCGGGAGATCAGCAGACCGTTTGCCAACAGGGAAGTTTCACCTGCCAGGACACGGAGGAGTACAACTGCGCGAGCACGCCCGTGGACCAGGGGCCGTGCCCTGTGCACTCGGGCAACGGCATGTCGGCCTGCAAGTACAAGAATTGAGTGACGCCAGGCCGACGTCGCGAACGACCAGCCGTTGGACCGCTCGTGCATTTTTGTTTCGCCCCGGGTGCCGGGCTGTGCGCCCGGACCCCGGGACGCCGCGAGTGTCGCGTCCCCTCCCCATCCTTCCGCTCCACGAGGTCCGCACCAATGCCCGACAGCGCCCTAGCCCGCCTCCTCGACGGGCTCTCAAACGAGTTCTCCTTCGAAACCATCGACATGAAAGTCGAGGTGCTCCAGTCCTCAAAGCGGGATCCTCGAAAGGGTGCCCTCGAGGAGAGCAGGGTTGAGCAACGATACGTGGAAACGAAAGCGGGACATCGCTTGTTCGACAACCTTGGAACCTTCAAAGGGGGATGGATCTCTCACTACGCCGGTTACTCCGACGGGACAAAGTGCGCGTACGTGGAATACGACCACAAGGTTCCCGGGAAGCAGGTTTCGATCAGCGTCAGCCACAAATTCATGGGCGAAATGACGCACGGTTTCCTTGAGTCTCCCGAGCCCTACCGCTTCAGCCACGTGGGACTGGTCCCGCTCCGGGAAGCCCTCCCGAAGGCGGAGCGAGCAGGTACAGACGAGGTGATCGGGCGCCCGTGCGAGGTGTTTCAGTTCAAGGCTGTGGGGGCGGGCCCCAAGCGCCAGTTGCTGGCTTACTACCTGGACAGGGCCACAGCCGTGCCTTTGAAGGTTGTGGCCTATGACGGGGCGGATCAGCTCCGCGATAACACGCCCGACTGGAAGTGGGAGGCGACCAGCCTCGACAACGTGGGCAAGCGCCACTTTCCGCTCGGCTCGACCTACACGTCGTTCGTGAGGCTCAAGGGCACCGATGGAAAGGTGGAGTGCCTCCCGCAGACGTTTCAGACGATCAAGGTGACGTCCATCAAGTACGACGCGCCGGTCGCGGAGTCGACGTTCTGGCCCGTTTACCAGCCCGGACTCGAGGTGGACGACCACATAGCGCATCGGGCCATCAAGGTCCCCGGGGGCGAGGCTCAAACCAAGACGGAGCAGCACACCGGTCGTCCGATCGAGGTCCCTGAGCACCGGGGCGGCAC
>JBMFUH010001094.1:0-2344 GCA_049966735.1 Isosphaeraceae bacterium | reverse complement strand
CCGAGCTGGACCAGATTCTGCTCTCTGTCCACTCGTTCTCCGAGATCTGGATCATCGACCACGGCACGACGACCGCCGAGGCCGCCACGCACAAGGGCGGGCGGAGCGGCAAGGGAGGAGACCTGCTCTACCGCTGGGGCAATCCTCAAGCCTATCGAGCCGGCACGGCCGCCGATCAGCAGCGCCGGGCTGGGTCTCGGCCACGATCGTCGCGGTCGTGACTGGGGCGCTCTTGCTGCTTGTATTCAAGCATACGTCGAATCAAGCTGCCATCAAGCGTGTGCGAGCCCAGATCAGCGCCAGCACGCTGGCGCTGAAGCTGTTCAAGGACAGTGCCGCGGTCGCGCTCCGCGCCCAGGGGCGCATGCTCTGGGGGGCCTTTCAATTGTTCTTCCTGGCGATCGTGCCGATGCTCGTGATGATGGTCCCGGTCGTGCTCATCCTGGGACAGCTCTCGCTCTGGTATCAGGCCCGGCCGCTCTCGGTCGGGGAGGAGGCGCTGGTCTGGGTCAAGGTCAATGATTTCGACTTCCTTGAGGGGCGTCCGGTGAATCTGGCGCCGACCGACGCGGTCGAGGTCACGGCCGGTCCGGTCCGTGTTCACAGCAAGCGAGAGATCTACTGGAACATCAAGGCGAAGGAGCCTGGGAACCATCTGCTCGAGTTCACGACCGACAACGGCCTGGGGCCGTCTGGAACGAAGCGACTGGCGATCGGCGACGGCTTCATGCGCCTGGGCAGGCTGCGACCGGGCTGGCATTGGGAGGACGTTCTGCTCAATCCGAGCGAGGCGCCGTTCCCGCCAGGTTTTCCAATCCAGTCGATCGAGGTTGACTATCCCGCGCGGGATTCCTGGACAAGCGGCACGAATTCCTGGATCATCTACTGGTTCGGCGTTTCGATGATTGCGGCCCTCGCCGCGCGGCGGGTGTTGAACGTCAATCTCTAGGAAAGATCGCTTGCCATGGATTCTGAAGTCATCATCGTTTCCGGGCTCCCTCGGTCGGGCACGTCGCTCATGATGCAGATGCTGCACGGCGGCGGCATTGAGGTTGTCACCGACAACATCCGGACCGCCGACACCGACAACCCGCGTGGCTACTTCGAATTCGAGCGGGTCAAGAAGATCAAGGAAGACAAGGGCTGGCTTCCCGACGCCCGGGGCAAGGCCGTGAAGATGATCTCGCAACTTCTCTTCGATCTTCCCGATACCGAGCGTTACCGCGTCGTCTTCATGCAGCGCGACCTCATGGAAACGCTCATCTCGCAGGAGAAGATGCTCGAGCGTCGCAACCGGGAAGCCGCCCCGCGCGAGGACATCGAGCGAGCCTTCGTCAAGCACCTGGACAAGCTCCACGCCTGGCTCGAAGCACAGCCCAACTTCACCGTCCTCTACGTGAAGTACGCGGACCTCGTGGCGAACCCTGAGCAAGAGGCCCGGCGAATCAACGAATTCCTCGGCGGCCAGCTCGACGTGCGGGCCATGGCCGCCGCCGTCGATCCCAAACTCTACCGCAACCGGAAGGGCGAAGGCTCCTGACCTCTTGGGAAAAGATTCCAACATTGTTCATGTCTTGATTTTTCGATGACAAGATCGGAATCTTGTCCCACGGCGGGCAGCTCGATGGTGATGGCCAGACCGGGGTGGGCGTTGCGAGCCGTGATCCGGCCGTGGTGTATTTCCACGGCGCGGCGGGCGATGGCCAGGCCGAGCCCCACTCCACCACTGGAGCGGCTGCGGTCGTCCTCGACGCGGAAGAAGGGTTTGAAAATGTCAGCCAGAAAGGCATCGGGCACGCCGGGTCCGTGATCGCGCACCGAGACCGTCGCCAGGTCTCCCTTTCGCTCGATGGTCAGCTCAACTGCTGTTCCCTCCTCGGTATGGCGGATTGCGTTGCGGACCGTGTTCTCGATCGCGCGATGCAAGAGCTCCGGCTGACCGGCAACGACGATTGGCTGATCGACCTTCAGCATCAACCGGCATCCCCGCGCCGCGCTTTCCACCTGGCAGTCACTGGCGATGTCTCCCAGAAGCTGGTCGAGGGAAACTTCCTGCAAGGCGCCCGCCGTGGGATCTCCCTCGATCCAGGTCAACTGGAGCAGCTCGCCGACCAGCGCGGTCATCCGGTCGGCCTCTTTCCGGACGCGGGCCAGCGCCTGCTCGCGCTCGTCGTCTTCGCGGGCCAGCTCCACGGCGAAACCCAGGCGGGCCAGCGGCGAGCGTAGCTCGTGCGAGACGTCCTGCAAGAGCCGCCGCTCGGCCGCGAGCAGAACCTCGATGCGCTCGGCCATCTCGTCGAAGGCTCGCGACAGCTCGCCGATCTCGTCCTTGCGCTTCGACCCG
>JBMFUH010001093.1:0-2349 GCA_049966735.1 Isosphaeraceae bacterium | reverse complement strand
GAACTCCCGATCCATGTGCCCCTTCTCATCCACCACGTAGATGATCAGCAACTTCTGATCGGCGACAATTACAAATCCCCACCGGCGTGTTCCATTGTTCAGACTCCTTTCTTGATCAGTCATGTCGTGCGATTTCGCTCTGACGACCACGACGTTTCCCGGGCCCGACTGTCGGTGACTCGCCATTTTTGACATGTCGCGGACCTGGATCGACAGGGACTCGGGTCGCAACCGACGTCATTCAGGGTCTGGCTGCTGGACCTGTTTCGCCTGCTCCAGGCGGTAGCTCGGGACGTTGAGTTCCAGGATCACGCTGTGATGGACCAATCGGTCGATGGCCGCCGCAGTGGTCATCGGGTCTTTGAAAACGTGCTCCCATTTCGAGAATGGCAGATTGCTCGTGATCATCACGCTGCCGCGCTCATACCGTTCCGCCAAGAGTGTGAACAAGACCTCCATTTCCTCTCGGCTCTGTTGCACGTAGCCAATGTCGTCGACAATCAGCACCTCGAAACCGGAGAGCCGTTTCAAGTATCGGCTCAACTTCAGGTCGCGCTTAGCGATTAACAGATCTTGCACCAGCAGGCTGCAAGGACTGAAGAGTACCTTGCGGCCCGAACGCACCAATTCCTGCGCGATTGCGCATAACAAGTGAGTCTTCCCGCTTCCCGAACGCCCGAAAGCCAAAACGTTCTCTCGAGCGTCGACGAACGCGCCGTCCAACAACATGCGCGCCTGCCGAGCCACCTTCGCCGACAACCCCTGCAGGTCGAAGCAAGCCACGCTCTTGTCGATCGGCAAGTCGGATCCCCGAAGCCAACACTCGATCCGATTCGTCCGCCGAGCCCGGCACTCCTGCTCCACGATCTCGCCGAGATACTGCTCGTAACTCAGCGACTCCTGGACCGCGCGACAGGCCAGATCCTCGAATCCGTCACGAAACGTGGGCAAGTGAAGCTCGCGCAGGCATTCCACAAGCCGCCGCTGCACTTCCGTCCACGCAGCCATCCCACACCTCCTTGAGTCGAACGTCCACTCGCTCACCGATTAGAGCGGTTTACAGTCGGCTTGCGCACTGATCAAATATCGTAGGGTCCGCTGTGCGGACCAAATGCTCCGGCCGTCTCCCGGCGCGCCGGGACTACGGTGAGCTATCGACCCGAAAAACGCTCTAACCGGCTGTCGACAGAATACGTGTTCCGGTCCACCTGAATGGTGCTGCCGGCACGGACCCGAACCGGCGCTCGCTTGGAACTCTCCTGCCGTGTCCCAGGGAGTCGGCGGAGCACGGCCCGTCCCTCGGCGAACCGCGCTTGGCACCCGGCATTACGTTGGTCCAGGATGTCGCGCAGGAACCGAGCATAGGCCGGCCTGTCGACAAAATCGCGGCTGCCACGCAGCAGCAGTGCCTGGTCCACGGCCTCTTTGAAGCGATTGTGGCCCTGCTCCACGTCACCGTTTTCATGAGCTTGACGCGCGTTGATCTTCTCCATCTCCAGGCCATAGTGGTCCATCAACGCCTGGTACCGCGCGGTGAACTCCTTCTTGTCGGCAGCATTGTTGACAGCCAAGCTCATCCGGTCCGTGCGGTGTCGCTGCGGCGCTCCTCCCAGTTCCCAGAGCGCTTGCTGCAACCCATCGCTCAGGCTCTCGAAGCTCTCTGAGAAGCAGATCGAGGCTGTCTCCCAGTTCGAGTAGGTCAGAACGAAGTGGTAGACCATATGATCAAATGGTTGCCCGCCGATCGTCACGCCCAGCCTGGTCATGTGGGTGAAATCGGACGCCCCCAGCCGGCCGGGATGGTGGGTCTGCGCGAAGAAGACCTCCTTGGGGGGACCGGAGGTTGCTTCCCATTGACGGATTCGGCGTTGCAGGGTGCGTAGCTGACCATTCTGGAAGCGACCGGGGTAGCGGCGCTGCAGCCACTCGAACAGGGTTTTCGCCTGCAAGCCGGGGCTGAGTTCCAGTTGCTCTCGCACCTCCTCCCAGACGCTCGCGAAGGGGTCTTCCCGAGTACGCCATGTGCGCGGCCAGGTCTCCAGCTCACTGGGGAGCTTCGCCTGATCACGGTACTTCCGTGCGGTTTTGCGGTCCATGTCCACCTTCATTGCTGCGACCAAGAGCGGCTTGCCTGACTTCAACAATGCGTGCAAACGCCTAACTTGTCGATCCGTGACGATTGGCATGGTGATCCTCCGTTCCTCCGTTTGGGAGAATCACCAATGAAATATCAACCTGCGTCCGTGGGGAATACTAATTGTCGTTGAGAGGGGGCCGGTGGGGATTTGTAATTGTCAGCAATTCCCGGCCTCTTGGAGGTCACTCGTCGCCGTTAGCCCACTTTAACAG
>JBMFUH010001092.1:0-2351 GCA_049966735.1 Isosphaeraceae bacterium | reverse complement strand
TGAAATTCCGGTGGTGTCGGGCGAGAAATGTCGAATAGACAGCTACTTTCTACGCTGTGGAACGACCCCGGCGTGTTCTTCCTGGTCGGAGGTGGAAACGAGGGTGTTCGCGGCATTGTCAAGGATGCGGAGCAAGCGGGTTTCACCAACGTGTTCGGTCTGACCGATCGAGATTTCCGACCGAGCAATAGGTTGGACTGGAATAACCCCAACAAGACCTTTCGCACCTTCGTGCTTCCTGTTCACGAGATCGGGAATTACCTCCTGGTTTCCTCGAGCACAGTGCCGAGCGATCTCACTGATCTCCTCTCGGCACTGAAGTGGCGCATAAGTCGCACGCTGTCCGCACCTTAGGTTCTTTGACTCGCGCGAGAAGATCAGCCATCGCCTGGCGCTCTCCCGCCGCGGGGCATGCAACCATGTATTCCGATCTTGCGAATTTGGCCGAATGACGTGTAAGATTAGTGCTGTGTAAATCAGTGCTGCTTTGCCGAGGCGACTCAATGTCTTCGTTAGATGAGGCTGACATCCAGGCCTTCCGCCATGTGAGCTTCGAGGCGCGGGCAAAGTCCATCGAGGCAGCAATCGAGAACCTGGAGCCAGCAATCGAAGCACGCATAGAGCATTCGCCGCGGAAGCCGGAAACACTCGAAACCTGCCTGGGCCAGGTTGATGAACTCAAGCGGCGGCTGCGGTCCTCTTTCGATCGCTTTGCCAGCCGGGCCGTTACGTGGCGGTCATCTCCTGCTGCTCAAGAATCGCCTCGTGTCCAAGGCGCGAAATGATTTCCCGGCTTTCGCTTCTGATCGGAACTTGCTCATGCCCCGGAGGGGCATCGGTGAATAGCCAGGGACGCGAGCCCCTGGTAGAGCGGAATGAAGAGAGGACCGCCGCCCCGACGGGGCGATGGTGGGAGGCTCGTAGCGGGCTCAGCATTGGTGGTCTGGTCTCGATTCATGTTCCAGGGGCGGATAACACCCCTGGCTATGAACCGTGGTCCTCCGGGGTCAGGGAAAAGCATGACTTCTCCGAATGAATCGACTTCCCCCTCCGCAGTGAGGGTCTCCGGCCTGGCTTATCGTTATCCCGACGGCAAGGAGGCACTGCGCGGGGTGAATTTTGAGATCGAGACGGGCGAGTGCGTTGCCCTGGTCGGTCCCAACGGTGCGGGGAAGAGCACGCTCCTCTTGCATCTTAACGGCCTGCTGCCCGGAAGACGGCGCGAGGAGCTGGGACATCATCACGGCCTGGAGCTGGCCAGGCGCAACGGCAAGGCTTCCGCCAGCGTTTGGATCGATGGCATCGAGGTGAACACCCAGAGCGGCCCCAAGGTCCGTCGCAAGGTCGGGCTGCTCTTCCAGGACCCCGACGATCAGCTCTTCTGCTCCACCGTGATCGAGGACGTTGCCTTCGGCCCACTCAACCTGGGCATGGGCAAGGCCGAGGCTCGCAAGCTGGCCCTGGACTGCCTGGGCCGCGTCGATCTGGCGCACGCGGCCGATCGCCCGCCCCACCACCTGAGCTTCGGCGAGCGCAAGCGCGCGTGCCTGGCGGGGGTGCTGGCGTGCCGGCCCTCCGTTCTCATCCTCGACGAGCCGACGGCCAACCTCGACCCCCGCGGCCGCCGCAACTTCATCAGGCTGATCCAGAGCCTCGAATGTACCAAGCTGATTGCCACCCACGACCTGGAGATGGTTCTGGAGATGTGCCCGCGCGCCATTCTCTTGGACGGCGGCCAGGTCGTGGCCGACGGCGCCAGCCGCGCCATACTCGGCGACGCCCAACTGGTCGAGACCCACGGCCTCGAGCTGCCGCTCAGCCTCGCCCCAATTCGGAACTCGTCCGAATGCGGAACTCGGAACGCGGAATTCGGAATTGATTTCTGACATTCCGCATTCCAACTTGGGAGCGGTGGTTCCAGTACCTGGTGGAAAAAGGGGATGGCTCCCTTCCCGCCCTTCCTGCCCCCGGGAGTACATCCCATTCCTGTGATCACCGCCCTGGGCTGGAGGGTCTGGCACGCGGAGCCTCTTCTTTGCCGTACAATGATACTGGGAGTATGTTGTCGGTGGGCATGATCCGGCGTTACCTCGAATGACATGCGACGTGATCCGGGCAGCGGTGATCGAAGGATGGGCACGAAAAGCAAAATCAAACCCAAATCCCCCACGGCGGGCGGTCTTGATCCTGAACCCAACGATCGATGAGTCGTCAAAGAAAAAGCGAAAGAACATTTGGGACCGATCACAGAATCGGCAGCATTCTTGATCATCTGGTAGGCAGCGCCAAAAGCCTCTAAGAAACTATCCGAAAACCCTACTGATGCTCATGTAGGACATAGTTTTGTGGTA
>JBMFUH010001091.1:0-2358 GCA_049966735.1 Isosphaeraceae bacterium | reverse complement strand
GGGCGATCGCGCGGGAGAGCCGGCGCGATTCGGAGAGCGGGGGCAAGAGCGGCCCTGCCGGATCGAGAGGTGCCGGCGAACACTCGGCAAGTGCCCGCGCTGCGGCCATGAACATCGCAGCGCTGACGCGCCAAGCCCCCGCGCGGATAACGGTATCAGTTCACATGTATGTGCAAAACAATGAACTGACACCACTTAGCCGTTCGCGTTCCAGAATAATGAACTGACACCGCTTATCCGTTCCGC
Source organism: Isosphaeraceae bacterium (assembly GCA_049966735.1). Classification (GTDB taxonomy): domain Bacteria; phylum Planctomycetota; class Planctomycetia; order Isosphaerales; family Isosphaeraceae; genus Aquisphaera. The sequence continues at coordinate 2,112 of JBMFUH010001091.1, read as the reverse complement.
AGCTCCTGGAGCTTGGTCAGCATCTCGGTCACGTGCTTGCCGGGTTGGAACTGGGACGAGAAGGTGTGCCGGACGACGCCGTCGCGATCGATCAGGTAGGTGACGCGGCCGGGGAGGACGCCCAGCGTGCGCGCGACGCCGTACTGGGCGCGGACCTCGCCCTTGCTGTCGCTCAGGAGCAGGAACGGCAGATTCAACCGGCTGGCGAACTGTTGATGTGATCGCTCGGAATCGGAGCTGACGCCAATCACCACGGCTCCCGCGTCCTGAAACGCCTGGTGGCTGTCGCGGAACGAACAGGCCTCGGCCGTGCAACCCGGCGTATTGTCCTTAGGATAAAAGAAGAGGACGACCTCGCGCCCTTTGAACGAAGCTAAACTCACTATTTCGCCCGTCGAGGAAGGAAGGGTGAAATCGGGCGCGGGGTCGCCAACCTGAACGGGTCTCTGAGGGGCCATGTCTCCTCCCGGTTGCTTGTCTTCCAGGGCTTGCGTTGAGGCTACCCGAGCTTGCTCGCAAAGACAAGGCGCCGTCAATCGCCTTGGGAGCGGTGCTCTCGCGACCGTGCGATCAGAGGAGCAGCCAGAACGCCCAGGCGGAGAGCGCGGTCGCTACGAGGAAGCCCAGGACGGAGAACCACATCGGCAGTTCCCGCGAGTCGACTCGCACCTTCCAGCGGAGCGCCAGACGAATTGCGTGAATCAAGGCGACCACGCTGAAGAGGAATCCCGAGACGAGGATAAACGCAGTCTTATCGGACATCGAGATCATTGCTCCTCCCCGGGCCGACCTGGGCCGCGGCCGCGCTTGCTGAGAGCGCGCCGGGAACGCGCCTCGCTCCAGCAATTCTCAACCCTCGAATCGGCCTGGTCAAACGAGTACCGCCCACGAGATCGCGAATCCACGAGAGAGGACATCTCGGGACGGTCCGCGGAACTTGGAAGCAGCAGGAAACAAACTGGCCCGGGCGCTCTTCTGGCAGAGTGCCCGGGCCAATCATTCCAGCAGAACATTCGCTCCGTCTTGGCGAGCGAGCAGAATCGACCGCGTTCTCACCGACCGGGGGTGCGCAAGATCCCGCCGGGGGCGGAGGGTGGCGTGGTCGACTTGCCGATCGTGGCTGGTCGCACACCCAGCATTTCGATGGCATCGAAGGGGTCAAGTGTCGTATCGGCCTTGGCCGCCGCGAGAAGGTCGTAGAACGGGAAGTTCTGGGGAAGCTTCTGGCCCTGTTGTTGAAGAACACGCTCGTACCGTTTGACGATCAGGCCGGTCTCTTTCTTGTTGAGATCGTCGGTGGCGAACGTGGGGAAATCCTTGAGGTTTTCCTTCCAGGTCAGGAGGCCTTCCTTGAACTTGGCGGCGGCCTGGGCGAAATCGCCCGTCTTGTAGGCCTTGGTCCCCTCGTAGAAGAGCTGCCTGGCCTCGACTCCCTTCTGGGTCATCTCGGCCTCGCATCGTTGCTTCCAGTACCGGTAGTTCAACTGGCTGGCCCAGCGATCGGACCAGTACTTCTGGTTATCGTTCATTTGCTTGGAATTATACTTCTCCGGCACCGTACGATCGCCGATCCGGATCTTGTCGCGGACTTTCTTGCCGTTGTACTCCATGAGGTTGGGCGATTCGAACTCGTGCTGGCCGAACTTGTCCCACTCGTTCCAGGCGCGGAACCATTCGTTTTTCGCCACCTCACCGAAGGTCGCCTCGACGCCCAGCGTGCTCATCTTTTCCAGGGCCGCGGCGTAACGGGTCTGGGCCTGGGCGGGCATGGCACGGAAGTTGATGTCGTCGGGCCTCCCCTTGCGCTGGGGAGTCGGGTCCACGTACTCGATTGGCTGAACGTCCGTGGACGTTCCCTCGACCAGTCGCGTGGCCCCTGAGTCGACCAGCTCGATCGCCCTGGTGAACCAGCCGTAAGCGAGCTGGAAATTGTCGTTCTTGACGACGTTCATCTTCTGTTCGTAATCGTAGTAGGTCTTGAAATCCTCGTCCTCGTCGTCGCGGAAGAGACGGCGGAGAATGATCGCCTCATCCGCGTAGCCGATCTTGTGGTGGTAATACGAGGCGGCATCCCAGACGAGGTCGGGAGAGCGCCGGTTGTACTCGACTCCG
>JBMFUH010001090.1:0-2359 GCA_049966735.1 Isosphaeraceae bacterium | reverse complement strand
TTAAAGTGGGCTAACGGCGACGAGTGACCTCCAAGAGGCCGGGAATTGCTGCAACTCCTGGAGGATCTCTTCGAGTCGTCCGCGGTCCAATAGAGCCGGGGACGGCGAGTCACCCACGGCGTACCAGCGATCCTGCCCATCCTCGATGCTCCGGAGAAGGATGTGTCTCCTTTCCCCATTGGTGATGTCGACGCGCCCGCTGAACAAGTCACCCCACCTTTGTGCGTTGCCCGGGACCCCTTTCAGCAGGTCAAGCGATAGGAGTCCGACTGAGTAGCGGCCCACCGGTAGTACGTCGACTGAACTTGTGCCCAGGCGAATCTTGAGCGCGGGGGCATCGTAAATACCCAAGCGTTTCTCGACACGTTCCACCTCGTACGGCACGATTTCGAGAAGATCATCCGGATCTGCCTCGCGCAGCCAACCCCGGCCCCGGTCGAGCAGTCGGTTGATTGCACCGAGCCATTCACCTCGGCTCCGGTACCGATCCTTCAAGGCCGAAATGTCCACTTTCTGCCTGAGAAACACTTGAAAGCTGGTCATGAATGTCCGCGCTCCTCGGGGCCGACCAGGTGATGTTCTGGCTTTCGTCTTACCAAAATCGCGGTATCCACGAGCCCGGCAAGTCACACTGCCCCATCCAGGTGGCAGCCTCCTTGGTGTCCTCCGTCCTGAAATCTTGCTGATCCCGCCGGACGCCAAGAAAGACTCATCACTCCTCAAATCAAGGGCTAAGCTTGAAAGTAGAAAGATGCCTTCAACGTGCAGGCGGGAACGCCAGTATCCGATGACTCAAGGATCAGGATGGAACGATCATGGACGCCCAACGAAGTCGACGGACCAGGGACAAAGCACGCAAAGCGTGGTACGCCTACTACCGCCAGGTTCGCTTCGCACGCTTGTTTGGTTTCATCGAGATCGACACCGCCGGAAACCAGATCTGGCGAAAGGGATCGATCAAGGACGAACTTGCATCCCATCCCTTGCCCATCACCCCCTCCGCCATGAAACCATGGAGCCAACCAATCCTCCACTGAGAGGCGGACAACATTCCCCGTTGCCTCGGCCCTGGATATCATGATGTGCGCGGTGGCGATGCGAAAGCCGATCGCTTGCATCGCACCCTGACCATCACGGGAAATCCGGCCCATGAACTTGACCGAGTACCTGTTTCTGCGTCTCCGCGAGCTGGGCGTTGGGCACACCTTCGGGATCCCTGGAGATTTTGTCTTACCCGTCTACGCCGTCCAGGAGTCAGTCGGCCTGGCCACGGTCGTCTGCTGCCATGAGCCCGGAATCGGGTTCGCGGCGGATGCGTACGCCCGACTGCGCGGGCTGGGCGTCGCCCTGGTGACCTATGGCCCTGGGGCGATCAACATGCTCAACCCGGTCGCCTGCGCCTACGCCGAACAGTCTCCACTTCTGGTCGTCAGCGGCGGCCCGGAGATGTCATTTCGCCGGGGGGACCACGAGGTTCACCTTCATCATGTCGTCAAGACATATGAGAGCCAGTTGCAGCTCTACCGAGAAGTGACCGTGGATGCGGCGATTCTTGACGACCCTCTCACCGCTCCCGAGATCATCGACCGGGTCTTGCGCAACGTGGTCCGCCTGAAGCGGCCGGGATACCTGGAGATTCCCCGCGATCGCGTTCGCGCCGTGGTTCAACCGCCGGCCGGTCCCCTGATGCCAAAGGGAGAGACCGACCTGAACCTGGTCCCGGTCGAGGCGATGAACGAGTTGGTCGGCGAGATCGGCGCCATGCTGGCCGAGGCCCAAAGGCCGACCCTGTACGTCGGGGTGGGAACACGGCGGCACGGCCTGACCGACAAGGTCATTCAACTGGCGGAGCGGCTGCGCTTGCCGGTGGCCACGGACGTTCTGGGCAAGGCCGCCTTTCCCGAAAGCCACCCGCAGTTCGCCGGCGTCTACATGGGCGCGCTGGGAGATCCGCACGTCCGGGAGATGCTCGACGAATCGGATTGCGTGCTGGGCATCGGCGTCGTCCGCACCGACCTGGGAACCGGCTTCTGGACCGAACGCATCAAGCTCGGCGCGCGCATTCTCATCGATCCCGACAGCGTGCGCGTGCGCTATCATCGCTACGAGGCAATGAACATCAGCCACGTTGTCGACGCGCTGCTTGACCGGCTGCCGGCCAGTAACCGGCCCGCCCCCCGGTTTGCTGGCATGTTCACTCCTACCCCGGAGTCCGGCCCCAGCACCGCGACCGCCTCGAACCAACAGGCGTTGCGAATCGTCGACGTCATCGCCGTCCTCAAGGAGCTTGATTCGTCGCGATACAGCTTCACCGCCGATGTGGGGGATAGCTGGTTCGTGGGCCTGGAGCTGCGTACCG
>JBMFUH010001089.1:0-2360 GCA_049966735.1 Isosphaeraceae bacterium | reverse complement strand
TCAATGGTTTCTTATTCGTGAGATTCGTTCGATTCGTGGTTCCCGCCTTCTTCGTTTCCGCCCCTCTCCCCCGTCCCCGCCTGGGCAGCGATTGGGGTCGGAATGATCTTCGAAACGAAAGCGGCCGCTCCGGATATCGTCAGGAGCGGCCGAGCTTCTTTGCCGCGATCGGATCGCCAGACAGAACGCCTTGCGAATCGACACATGACGTACAGGCGATCAGTAGCTATTGGATGAGATCACCTCGTTGCCGTTCATCGAGCCCAGTTGCATCCAGGTGATTTGCGAGACGGCACTCTTGACGAAGCGAACCGACCCGTCGCCGAACAAGACATTCACGCCGCCGGGGTGATTGCTGGCGGCCACGAAGAGGTGACCGAAGTCACACCCGCAACCCGCGGAGCAATCCCAGCGGCAAGCCGAGAACTGAAACTGCGATGAGTTGGGTGTGAGGATGATATTGTGCAAGGTCAGGCCCGGCGAACCGGTCTGCCAGCGATAGCCGTGGTTGTCGTTGCTCCCGGGAGTCGTCTGGGTCGCCAGATTGCACTGTTGTGCCAGGGCCATGACGCCCGGCAGGTTCTGGCGGGCGTCGTAAAGCTGGATGCCGCCGTTTCCAGGTACGCCCGAGACGTACCGGCGCCAGGGCAGAGTGTAGATGTTGTAACTGCCGACGAGTCCCTCGGTATAGGCGATTGTATTGGAGGTTCCGTCGGTGACCGCCGCGATCGAGTTCGCCGACTTCTCCACGGGGAAGATGCCGTTGGTCTGGCTCGACCACGGCTGGGTCCCGGTCCCGAACGAGCCGAAATAGTTGTTGAGGAAATTCTGCTGCGGCCCAGCCATGGCGTCTGAAGGGCAGATGAAGACATTGACCGCCGTGTTCCAGACCGTGGAATTGATTCGCGCCCCGGTGCCGTACCAGACAGTCCAGTAGAAATTGCAGGAATTGTAGACCGGCGTCTGCTCCAGGTAAGGCAGCATCAAGGCGAGGGCGCTGAAAGTGCCCCAGGATGTCTGAGAGCCAACGTAAGCGTAGGCGATCGTGGTGCCCATCGGGAACGTGCCAACGGCCTCGTGGTAGTTGTGCATCGCCAGGCCGATCTGCTTCAGGTTGTTGGTGCACTGGGCGCGGCGGGCCGCTTCACGCGCGGCCTGCACGGCGGGAAGTAAGAGAGCGATCAGAACCGCGATGATGGCAATCACCACGAGCAGTTCGATCAAAGTAAAACCTCGATGACGAACGCGGGACATCGCCAACCTCCTCCAGAAAGAAAATGGAAAAAGGGAATAAACGGAATAGCTGAACAGGACATCAAAGGATACCGGCGAAAGGGCGCCGCCGGCTCGCCGCCTTGCCCCACTTTGAATCAGTTGTCTACTCCAGGCGGCTGTGTGGGGAAAGCGGCACCGGCGGGCTCGTCACCTGCCGGCCGCCGCCTGAAATCGATCGTTGCACCACTCCGGCCGCTACTTCTTCGCGGATGCCGGGGTCTTGCCTTTGGTTTGCATGAATTGCTTCATGGCATCCTGCGCGCTTTGATCCGCTTTCTTGGCCTCCGCGGAAACGGTCGCCCCAGACGTCCCTGAGTTGTCTGATGAGCAGCCGGTCATCGTCCCGCAAAGGCCTCCGGCCAGCACGAGCAAGAAACCGCCAAGAAGCGTGAGTTTCCATTGCCGCATCGGTATTCCACCCTCCCAATCAATGACGCTGCGTGGCCCCCTGCAAGGAAGCGGGACCCTTCGCAAACGCCGATCGTGACGCATTGTCCGAGAGTTCCTCGACTCTCCCTATCTCGCCAACCAACGCGGGGCCTCGCTTCGTGGAGGGCCACGCGCTGGACTGAACGACTTCGCTTTGTGAGTACATCAACTGTCGGAGCGACAGTCCCGCGCTTGGTGATCAGGTCAGGGCAGCGAGGAGAACGATCGTTTCTGGGACACCACACCAAACCCGCTTTCGTGAAGAAGAATCATCGGCACGGACGTCCTATCTCAATTTCTCTCGGGAGCACTTCCTGATTTCGATGCAAGCGATCTTGTGAGGGGGATTATAACACACGGAAACTTTCAAGCTATGCCTTGGTGAGCTAAAATGACTTTTCGTTTAGGAGCGGTGGTTCCGCAATTGACGGTAGTTTAACAAACATTTGGACTTAGTGTCTAATCCATCAGGTTACTTTTATCAGATGTGGTCGCGCCTCTTCCTACATTTGTAAGGTATCCTAAACAATTCAGACTGAGATGATGGTTGGTCTTTCATCCCTCGACGAGCGCGTTGCGGGATCGGAACCAAGATCTAGCCAGCAAACGACTTGAGACGCCAGACGGGTTCCGGGCTCCAATCGGTGCTTGCTATG
>JBMFUH010001088.1:0-2360 GCA_049966735.1 Isosphaeraceae bacterium | reverse complement strand
TGAATCGCCAAGGCCAAGGGGAGGTCGCAGGACAATTCTCGGACGCTCTCCTAGAGAGAGCGATTCCCCGCCCAGCGCGCTGGGAACTCCGTTCGGCGCGGGTCCGCGAACCCGCCGTCTGGCGGTTGGGGATTGAGATCTGCGGTCGGTTGGGTGGCAAGGTCAGGAGACCTTGCCACGACACGATCGTCAGTTCGTGGGCGGGGAGAAGAGAAGCTCGAACAGAGGCCGCGGCCTCCCCACCGGCCGCTCGGCGGATCAGGGCTTCTCCGTGAGCGGCGAGGGGACTGGCGGAGGCGGGGCCTTCTTCTGAAGGTCCTTGTAGGTCATGCCCTGAAAGAAGTCGCCGGGCTCGGTTCCCTTGGATGCCGGGGTCGAGCTGGTTGTGGCGGCCAGCGCGGGGCCAACCTCGTTGCGCAGGTCGACGAGCTTGGGATAGAGCTGGTCATAGGCCTGTTTCTGGTCTGGTGTGGAGGCCACACCGAAACGGAGATTGAACGCGTTCATGAAGCTGAGCAGCTCGGCGAGCGTGGTTTGGGGACGCTTCTCGACGCCGGAGAGAATGACGTCGATCGCCGGGGTTTGGAGCATGGCGATCAGACCGTGCAGGGCCTTGAGAAACTTGTCGGCCTCGACGCGATCACGGGAGTCGCGGGGCAAGAGCCTGTCAACCTTCGCCTCGGCCCTGGTGATGAGGTCGAGCATCTTGTTGATCGTGTCGGGGTCCGGATTCTGGCCGTCCTCGATCTCCTTGCGCAGCTTCTGTCCCAGTGCCTTGATCTCGGTCCGCCCTTCATCGAAATCGCGGGTCAGGAGCGCCTTGGGAGGCCCCTCCTTGGTGAGCTGATGGATGCTCACCGTGATCGCGGCGGATGCCTTCTGAAAGGGGATATGGCGAATCAGTTGACTGGCGATCTTGACCTTGCCCGCCTCGAGGGCCTTGGCATAGACCCTGGGATTGTTGATCTCGTCGAAGGTGACGTTCATGGCATCGCCCCGGTAGACGTCACTGGGGGAGGGGTTGTTCCGCAGCCGATCCTTGATCTGCTCGGCCGCCAGGTTGGTCTGGGCCCGCTTCTTGGCCTGGTTGGCCCAGTAGATGCGGTTGGACTCCATCTGGCTCTCGTAGATGTACTGGTTCCACCGCATCACCGTGTCGGAGTTGATCGAGGCGGCGATGGCAGTCTCCTGGTTGTAATACCCCGCGCCCGCCGCATACGCGCCCAGGCCGCGCGCCATGTCGCCTCCAACGGTCGAGGCGCCCCAACCGCCCCAGCCGTAGCCGCCGTAGCCGCCGGGATAGCCCCACTGTGCCCGGGCAGTCGCCCCCTCAACCGCGACCAGCGCCACGACCAGGGCACCGGCTATCATCGACCGTCGAGTCATTGTTGTTTCCCCTGGAACGGATCCCTGATGAGGATCGATACTCTGAAGCGAATGCCGCGAATCGCGTCTGATTCGGCAAAGCAATGCTGCATTGCCGTCCGGGGAGAATCGGCTCCCGGCATCATCCGCCCCGGAAGAACGCCTGACCTAGAGCGGTTTTCGGGTCGATCGCTCACCGTAGGGTCCGCTGTGCGGACCGACGGCCAGAGCAATTGGTCCGCACAGCGGACCCTACGATATTCAATGAGTGCGCAAGCCGACTGCAAACCGCCCTAGAGACTTTTAACATAACCCCTTGTCAGAGGGGCGACAAGAAGACCCTGACGGGGCAAACGCCGGGTACGGGAAAATGGTCCTTACAATCCTCAATAGCCTTATGAGCAAACCTCAGTGAGGAGGCGCTGTTCAAACCCAGGCGGCAAGCCCTTGACGCCGCTTGAGCCCACGCGCCGGCCTCCACAAGCGATTGTGTGCGTTGTGCGGAATTTACCGTGAAATCATTGTTTTACTGAGATATCAGGCGATTTTTCGTCTCCGATCAGGTCCGCGGCCCGAAACATGGCGCATAATTAAGTAGGATAGGAAAAGAAGAGGCATTGTGCGCCTCGCGCCCGGACGACAATCACCCATGACTGCACGGAAAAGTCTCTCCACTGTCCACGTGGGAATCGGAAATGCCTGCCACTCCCCACTCCCTACTCGCCGCTCAAAAGGACCCCGACGTACAGTGGTGTACAAACGCTGGACTTTCGCCGAAATAGTGCCATTTAGTGCCACTTTCAGAGGCATCGGAATCAAGCTGCGGCCCGCCGATCACGCGCCGAAAGTCGTTTTAGGATCACAACTTGGAGTTCACATGCATCCATCCAGCAGAGACGAGGGTCCAATGTGCCCAATCTAGGCCCAAAGTGCCACATCAACGATCGCTGATTGTACACTATCGCGAGCCGGCCACAAAGGACCAGGATATGTAC
>JBMFUH010001087.1:0-2367 GCA_049966735.1 Isosphaeraceae bacterium | reverse complement strand
CGTCTGGGCGGCCTATGTCGAATACCAGCCCGAGCACTTTCGACTCACCGGCCCGCTGGGGCCCGACGAGTTCGACACGCGGCTCGTGCCTCGGAAGAACGGCGACCGGATCCGCCTGCGACAGTTCGACGGCAAGACCTGGAAGCCCGCCATCAACGTGACGGAAAAAGGGCTGGAGATCTGGCGGCCGACCGTCGCCGTCGATGGAGAAGGAAACGTCTGGGTCGTCTGGGCTCAACATCTCGACGGCAACTGGGACATCTACGCCCGCGAGTACACGCCCGGCAAAGGGGACGACCAGGGGAAACTGTCCGAAGTGGTTCGTCTGACCACGGATGCCGGGTCGGATTTCGGCGTGGTCTCGGCCACCGATTCGCATGGCGTCGTCTGGCTGGCCTGGCAAGCCTGGCGGGGCGACAACTACGAGATCATGACGTTGGCCCTCAAGGACGGCCATCTCTGGAGGGAAGCGCGGGCCATCTCAGCGAGCAAGGCCGACGACTGGAGCCCGGCGATCGCCGCCGACTCGCGCGGAGGCGTTTTCGTGGGCTGGGATACCTACGACCAGGGAAACTACGACGTCCGTCTGCGGCCGGTGGGCAAAGCGGCCGAACCAGTCACGGTCGCGGCTTCACCTCGCTTCGAAGCCCGGTGCAGCCTGGCATGCGACAGCGCCGACCGGCTCTGGATCGCCTACGAGGAAGGCGACGAGCAGTGGGGCAAGGACTATTCCAGCGTCACTCCCGAGCGCGTGCCCGTGACTAACGGCGGCTTCCCCCTCTACGAGAACCGGACGGTGCGGGTGAAGTGCCTCGCTGGCGGCAAGCTGATGCAGCCCGCCGGCGCGCTCGAAGATGCCTGGGGCGAGTTGCGCCGGGGTAAGAGCGTCCCACGGATCGTCGCCGACGCCCAGGGGGGAATCTGGCTGGCGGTTCGCCATCACCCTCTGCCCGGCGGCGCGGGCGAGGTCTGGCACAGCTACGTCTTGCATCATGATGGGAAAGCATGGTCCGCTCCTTACCATCTGGTCAACTCGGCCGCCCTCATCGACAACCGCCCCGTTCTGCTGCCGGTCGACCAGGAGTTGCTGGTCGTTCACGCGTCCGACCATCGGCAGAGCACGAATAACCGAGGCCAGTTCGACATCCACGCCGCAAGGCTGAACTGGGAGAAGATGCCGTCGAAGCCACCGGAGCTGATTCCCGATTCGCCTGCTCCCGCGGCGACGCTCGCCTCGGTCCATCCTCGTGAAACCGACGACATCGCCCGGATGCGCCAACATCGAATCATCACCTCTGGAGCATCGCTCCGGCTTCTGCGCGGCGAGTTTCACCGGCACACCGAGATCTCGTCGCACCGCGATGGCGACGGCCTGCTCGAGGATAGCTGGCGGTACGCCCTGGACGCGGCCGACCTGGACTGGATGGGCAACGGCGACCACATGAATGGGTCCAATTACGAGTACATGTGGTGGTTCATCCAGAAGATGACCGACCTGCACCAGAACCCGCCGGGCTTCGTCGCGGCCCTCACCTACGAGCGCAGCGCGGTATATCCCAACGGGCACCGCAACGTGATGCTGCCCCAGCGGGGCATCCGCCCGCTTCCCTTCGGCGATCTCAAGGGTACGCCCGAAGAGGGAACGCCCGACACCAAGGTGCTGTATGCTTACCTGAAGCATTTCGGCGGCATCTGTGCCTCGCACACCAGCGGAACCAACATGGGAACCGACTGGCGCGACAACGACCCGAATGTTGAGCCGGTCGTGGAGATCTACCAGGGGCACCGGCACAACTACGAGCACTTTGGCGCTCCGCGGGCTCCGACCGCACAGACCCAGATCGGCGGTTATCAGCCGGCGGGCTTCGTCTGGAACGCCCTCAAGAAGGGCTACCGGCTGGGCTTTGAAAGCTCGAGCGACCACATCAGCACGCATTGGAGCTATGGCGTGGTCCTGGCCCCCGAGCGAACGCGCGAGGCGATCATCGAGGCATTCCGCGAGCGGCACTGCTACGCCGCGACCGACAACATCATCCTCGACGTGCGATCCGGCGATCACCTCATGGGCGACGTCTTCGAGACCGACAAGCCGCCCACGCTGTCGATTGTGGCTCACGGCACGACGCCCATCGTCAAGCTGCACGTCATCCGCGACAACGCCTACGCGCTCTCCACCGAGCCCGGGCGGACGCGGGTGGAGTTCCGCTACACCGACGACGACGCGAAATCCGGCGAGAGCCATTACTACTACGTCCGCATCGAACAGGCCGACAAGAACATCGCCTGGGCCTCGCCGATGTGGATCACGTACAAGAAGCCGTGAACCGCGGAACGATCAGTTCCCAGGAGCTCCACCTTGCAGCGAGG
>JBMFUH010001086.1:0-2372 GCA_049966735.1 Isosphaeraceae bacterium | reverse complement strand
CGATCCGCCCATGGACGGCTGGATCTGCCCGGCGATGTTTCGCTACTACAAGTCGGCGGCGCGGAAACTTTACGTGAAGGCAGAGCCGCAAAGCCGCTGAGAACACCGGCGCGAGCAGCCGCTGGCCGACTGTCGCGTCACGGCATGAGCAGGTCATGGAACGTGAAGGGGACCTCCACCGTCGTTTCCGTGAGCCGGTAGTAGCGCAGTTCCTTCAGGTCGGGGCCGGCGAGGCCCGCTAACGTCAGCGTCAGACGGGACGACTGGAGATCGACACTGGTCTGGAACCAGGGGAGGGGCTGGCCTCTGGAGTCGATGACCTCGATGTTCTGCTGATGCATGTCCAACCGCTGGCCGGGGAGCATTGGCTCCGTGTCGTCGGTTCCGGGAATACCGTCGCCATGGTCCTCGTGAATGGAAAGCTCGATCTGCCGTTGCCGACGGTTGGGGTCGTTCCGAACTTCGTGAATGGCCAGGTGCAGGTCTCCCTTGTCAAACGACTTGCCGGCCGCGTGAGCCAAGGGAACCACCAGCGGATCGGCCTGGCGCGAGACGACCCGAAGAGGAATGACCCCGCGCAAGACCTTGATGGTTCGACCCGGATCTTCCGGCCGGGTAAGAGGCGCCCGCAGGTGCAAAACCGAGCTGCACGTCCCGCCCAGGTAGCCGGAGCTTCTCATCATGATGGGAGCTGCCATGTTCTCCGGCACCAGCGAGTTGCCCCGCTCATCGCGCGCCTCGAGGATGCGCAAGGCCCCGGTCTGGTTCAGGCCCAACCGCGGTTCGGCCACAACCTGAAGCTGAACCGAGCACTGAACGCTGGTGACCGGCCGAGGCTGGGGAAAGGGGAATTCCCCGGGCACGACGCGGGGTGCTCCCGCCCGAGCCGGAAAGGGCTGAGTCTGAACGGCGAAGCCCACGTTGCGCTGAGACTCCAGCGACACCAGATTGACCCGGAAAGGACCGTAATCCGAGACCGGATAAACCGGCCGAGGTCCCCGATCAGTGAGCGTCAGCGTGGGCTCGCCCCGCGCGGCGAACACACGCAGCTCGAGATCGTACTGCAGCCCCGTCACCAAACAAAGACGGTCGACGGCCTTCCAGAAAGGAAGCGGCGCGGCCTCCTGAAGGCTGATCCGATCCGATTTCCAGCGCGGGCTATTCTGAGGAAAGAACGTGAAGTTCATCCCCGAGCGCTTGCTCAAGGTCTCGACGACATCCTCCAGCACGGCGTCCTGGAAGTCCAGGCTCACCAAAGTCGGCTGGGTGAGCAGCGATCCCTCGATCTTGTGCAAGAGCGCGACGGCCCGCGTGCGGATCTCCATGTCTCGCGAATCGCGGGCGGTCTGGAGGGCCGAAACGGCCGCGCGGCCGAACTGCTCGAGCTGCCTGGCCGCCGCTTCCCGATCGGCATAGCGCGGAGCGCCGAGCTGCTCGACAAGAGCTGACGGATCCGCAACGGGGACCGACTGAGCCGCCAGACCGAGAACCAGCACCAAGCTTGCTCCAACCATGTTGCCGCTCCTTATCCCGCACTTTCCAGCCCAGTCCCGACACACACCTGGCTGGCCCGGCGCCGGTTCTGGCTCGCCTCCCCGATTGAATCAAGTATCATCATAGCCGATCTTTCACGAGATTCCACCACGCGAGGGCGCCAGCGCCGCGGGCCGAGCTTTCCTGACCTGTTTTCGTCCCATCAATCTCCGAACAGCGGATCGAGGGAGCTAGCTACGTCGTCGCCGGTCGCGTATCCCTCGCACGGCCCCGGTTGATCCATCCCGGGGCCCGCGTTGGCGCGATCGCGAGGATCCGGAGCGGATCGGCGCTCTCCTCGAACCCCCATCAGCCCGTGCATGTATCGCTGAGCGATCGACATGCGGCGGCGCTGACCAGCCCAGCCGCGGACCACTCACGAGAATCGTGAAGAAACCGTTGATTCATGGTTCCCTGACATTCCACGCATTTTCCCGGTTCCCGACCCTCCCATCCCCTAGATCTCATAGTCTTGCTTCTACTCCTACACTCGCCCGGACGTCACACCATGACGTCGGCACGATGGGGATCTCTCGCCAAGGCGCGAAGCTCGCCATGACCACGCAGCGCCTTTCGGCATGGCCGACGTGGGCGTCTTCAAGTGAGTGGCCCTTTTTGCCTAACACGGACCAGATGCATGGTTGCCATCATGTCCCCGCGCGCTCGATCACCCGGGGCCGCGACCCAAGAGCTTGCCACGGAATCGCTCGCGAAATCGTGTTTCAAGGGATACCGTTGTGATCATACCTTCTCCCCCTGGGAGAAGGTGGCTGGGACGGCCGGATGAGAGGGTGTTTGAAAACCTGAATGGTCTGGGCAAGCTTGCTGAAATAGTCATA
>JBMFUH010001085.1:0-2377 GCA_049966735.1 Isosphaeraceae bacterium | reverse complement strand
GCTCTGGGGTTGCGGCCCCGGGTGATCGAGCGCGCGGAGCCATGATGGCAACCACGCATCTTATCCGTGTTCAATCCGTGGCCCTTCACCGTCTTTTGGTTGCGGCTCGGCCGCGCTGTGGTTGACCGCATCACCGCATTTGCCTTTCTCCTGCTTCGTGGTTTCTCGTATCCGCGGTCGTGCCGCGCGCACTTTCATCGGCGCGTCAGCGAAAACAACGTCGCCATCAGTCTGACCGGGATAGTATCATGATGACTCACCCCCGGTTGACGCTTGACCTGAATGAACCTGCCCTGAGCGGCGGCGTGGCTGTACGGTGGTATCTGGAAACGAGGAGAATGATGTTCAATTCGATGCGGTCTTGCCCCAAGTCGGAAGGAGTCCCGGCGCGATGAAGCCCGATTTCGAGGGCGACGTGATCCTGCGCCCGACCTTCGCCCCCCGGCCCAACATCAGCCATGTGCTGTTCGACTTCGACGGCACGCTCTCGCTCATTCGCCAAGGGTGGCCCGACGTGATGGTGCCGATGTTCACCGAGGTGCTTCCTCCGTTGCCGGGCGAGACCGATGCCGATCGCCGGCGCCTGGCGTTCGAGGACATCATGCACCTCAACGGCAAGCAGACCATCTACCAGATGATCCAGCTCGCCGAGCGGGTCCGTGAACGCGGAGGCCAGCCGAAGGAGCCGCTCTGGTACAAGCACGAGTACCTGCGCCGACTCGACCTGCGCATCGCCGATCGCAAGGCCGGGCTGGCGCGGGGGACCATCGCGCCTGACGATCTCCTGGTCCACGGCGCCCGAAAGCTCCTGGAAAACCTGGCCGCCCGCGGCTTGCCGGTCTACCTGGCCAGCGGCACCGACGAGGCATTCGTCAAGGAAGAGGCCGAGCTGCTCGATCTCACGCGCTATTTCGGCCCGCGGATCTACGGCGCCCAGGACGACTACAAGACGTTTTCCAAGCAGATGGTCATCGAGCGCATCATCCGGGAAAACGCGATCGAGGGCGAGCACCTGCTCTCCTTCGGCGATGGCTACGTCGAGATCCAGAACACCAAGGAGGTCGGCGGCCTGGCCGTTGCCGTCGCCAGCGACGAGGCCAACAATGGATCCGGTCGCATGGACCAGTGGAAACGTGAACGGCTGGCCGGCGTCGGGGCCGATGTGGTCATCCCTGATTTTCGCGATGCCGCGCCTCTTCTGGAGTTGATCTTGGGACAATGAACACTCAACCTCTCGACCAGCACCGGCTCAAGGTTCTGCCGCTCGAATCGCGTCAGAGCCTCACCCGCGTCCAGGACATCCTGCTCGATCCCGACGCGACTCCCGCGCCGCTACCTTCGCCGCTC
Source organism: Isosphaeraceae bacterium (assembly GCA_049966735.1). Lineage (GTDB taxonomy): Bacteria > Planctomycetota > Planctomycetia > Isosphaerales > Isosphaeraceae > Aquisphaera. The sequence continues at coordinate 1,030 of JBMFUH010001085.1, read as the reverse complement.
GCGTCACAGGTCGCCGGGTGCGCCGCTAAGATCGAGGCGGCGCGGCAACGGGGATCGGGCGTGATCCTGATCTACGGCGCTCACCTCTTGCGCAACGGTGCGGCCAGAATCTTGACCAGGATGATGGAAGGGGGTTGGATCACTCACCTGGCCACCAACGGCGCCGGGACGATTCACGACTGGGAGTACGCCTGGCTGGGCCGATCGACCGAGAGCGTGCGGGCCAACGTCGCCACCGGGACCTTCGGCTCGTGGGACGAGACCGGCCGCAACATCCACCTCGCGCTCTTGGCCGGCGGCCTCCGCGGTGAGGGCTACGGCGCGGCCCTCGGCCGGTTCATCGCCGAGGATGGCGCGAGCTTGCCCACCGCCCCGCAACTCGAGGATTTGATCCGCGGCGAGCCGGCTCATCCGCTGACCCCCGCGCGGGCCGATGCACTCGTCGCCATTCGCAACTTCAGCTTGCCCACGGGACGGATCAACGTTTCCCATCGCTTCAAGGAGGCGTCGATCCTGGCCCAGGCAAGCAGGCTAGGCGTGCCGTTGACGGTGCATCCGGGAATCGGCTATGACATCATCGCCAACCATCCGATGTTCAACGGGGCGGTGATCGGCCGCGCCGCGGCGCTCGACTTCCGGCTCATCGGCGGCTCGGTCGAAACCCTCGACGGCGGCGTGGTGCTGTCGATCGGCTCGGCGATCATGGGACCGCAGGTCTTCGAAAAGTCACTGAGCTGCGTGAACAACCTTCGCCTTCAGGCGGGACGGCCGATCGTTGCCGATCACACGATTTACGTCTGCGATCTCCAGGACGGCGGCGGCTGGGACTGGAGGGCGGGCGAGCCTCCCAAGACCAACCCGGCCTACTACCTGCGCTTCTGCAAGAGCTACTCCCGGATGGGCGCCACGATGCATTATCTTCAGTGCGATAATGCAGCATTTGTGCATAACCTGTATCATCAAGTGGCGAGTGGGCAGTAGAGCGGTTTTCGGGTCGATCGCTCACCGTAGGGTCCGCTGTGCGGACCGA
>JBMFUH010001084.1:0-2384 GCA_049966735.1 Isosphaeraceae bacterium | reverse complement strand
CGCTGAATCAAAATCAGGCAGATCAGGAAGATGGAGGCCAGCACGAGCAGCGTATTCAATATGACCGTCAAAACACCCACGCGTTGAGTCCCCTGGTAAAGATCAAGAGTGAAGGAGAAACTCCCCGGCACCCATTTCCGGCAAGCGCCTCGGAAAATTCCGGAATCGGCGGAAATGCCTCAAGCCTTGCCTGCGGCGGTCACGTCCTGTCCCGCCTTGATGATTCCCAGGAAATCGGTGGCCTTGAGGCTGGCCCCGCCAACGAGCGCGCCGTCGATGTCCGGGCACGCCAGCAGTTCCCGGGCGTTATCCGGCTTGACGCTCCCTCCATACTGGACAACAACCCGGTCGGCCGTCGCCGCCCCGAACGTCTGGCGCAGCCAGCCACGGACGAATGCATGAGCCGACTGGGCCTGCTCGGGAGTGGCCGTGAGGCCGGTGCCAATCGCCCAGACCGGCTCGTAGGCCAGCACGACGCCCACCGCCTGTTCAGGCGTCAGATCGGCCAAAGAGCCGGAAAGCTGCTCAAACAGCACGGCCTCGGTTTTCTCGGCCAGCCGCTCTTCCTTCAACTCGCCGATGCAGACGATCGGAATCAACTTCGCGTCCAGGGCCGCTTTGAGCTTCCTGTTGACCTGGTCGTTGGTCTCTCCCATGCCGTGCCGCCGCTCGCTATGGCCGAGGATCACATGAGTGCAGCCAACGTCGACCAGCATGGCTCCGGACACTTCACCCGTGAACGCCCCGGCGGTTTCCCAGTACATATCCTGCGCGGCCAGACCGATGGGGGAACCTTCCAGAACCTGGTCAATTCTGCTCAAGTAGACAAAGGGCGGACCAAGCGCCACGTGGACGTCCGTGGCGGTCCCCAGCCCGATTTTGACGGCTTCCGCCAGCGAGACGGCGCCTTCAGTCGTGGTCGGGTTGAGTTTCCAGTTGCCGGCGATCAGCAGGGTGCGCATAAAACCGATTCTCCAAGTGGGACGTCGATCGTTCGGCCCAATAAGCCGGCAAGCTGCCGGAGTCCGTCCATGAGCCGGTGGTACTGGTCAGGAAGAAGAGCCTGCGGGCCGTCGGACAGGGCCTTCTCGGGACATGAGTGCACTTCCACGTGCACCCCGTCGCTGCCGGCCGCGATGGCCGCGCGGGCCATGGCCGGAATCAGGTCGGGCCGGCCGGTCGCGTGGCTGGGGTCGACGATGATCGGCAGGTGCGACAGCCCCTTGACGTTGGGCACGATCGACAGATCGAGCGTGTTCCGCGTCGAGTCTTCAAACGTGCGGATGCCCCGCTCGCAGAGGATCACTTCGCGGTTGCCCTGAGCCAGGATGTACTCGGCCGACATCAGCAAGTCCTTGACCGTCGCGCTCATCCCCCGTTTGATCAAGACCGGCTTCCGCGCCTTGCCCACCTCCTTGAGGAGGTCAAAGTTCTGCATGTTCCGCGCGCCGATCTGGAAGATGTCGGCGTATCGGACCACCATCTCGACCTGCCGCGGGTCCATGACCTCGGTCACGACTGGCATGCCGAACTGCTCACCGGCGGCCTGGAGGATCTTCAGCCCGTCTTCGCCCAGCCCCTGAAAGCTGTAGGGACTGGTCCGGGGCTTGAACGCTCCCCCGCGCAGGATGTTGGCCCCGGCCTCCTTGACTCGCGCCGCGATCTCCAGGAGCAGTGGCTCGCTCTCGATCGCGCAAGGGCCCGCGACCATGGCCAGGTGCCCACCGCCGATCCTGACTCCCTTGACCTCGATCACCGAGTCTTCGCGATGGAACTCCCGGCTGGCCAGCTTGAACGGCTTGAGAATCGGCACCACCTGCTCCACTCCAGGGATGGCCTGAAGAGGCTGCACCTGGAGCTTCTCCTCGTCACCGATGACGCCGATGATCGTCCGGGCCACCCCCTGGCTGAGGTGCGGCGTCAGGCCGAGGGCCTCGATGCGCTCCAGCACGTGCTGGACCACCTCGGGCGTCGGATGTGGTTTGAGTACGATGATCATGTCGGGTCTCGTCGTTCCCTTCGCCTACCGCCAGGCACGACGCTGTGCCCGGTCAAGTAACCGGAAGCCGCGGCTTGGGTCGGGTGGTTGTCGGTGAGAATTTTCCAACTTAACCAATTTCGTCCCGAGCGGGAAGCGATTCCGGTTTGAAAATTTCCCCGGCACCTGCCGCTTGGCTTTGTTTCGCAGCATGGCAGCGCGACCGATTCCGCTTACATCTTCTCCGGCTGACCACTGACAACTGAACACAGAATCAGTATTATTTGTAGGGTCCGCTGTACGAACCGTCGGCCTCGGCTGGGGATCAGTCCGCATAGCGGACCCTACAGGTGGCCTGATGAAACGGACGGAAGTTAGGCAAATTGGGGTTGCGGGGAAATGGAAA
>JBMFUH010001083.1:0-2387 GCA_049966735.1 Isosphaeraceae bacterium | reverse complement strand
ATTGCCGGCCTGGGTGCTCTGGGGATGCTCGGCTACGGCCTGCGCCGGCACCGCGTGAGGTAATTTGTCAACCAGGCGCGTGGGCCGGCGCGCCGGCCCCGCGCCCTTTTTGTTACCTTGATATGGTGCTATGATACATTCGGGGGTTGGCATTGCCGATCATTCCCGGCCGGTGCCGCCCTCGGACTTTCAAGACGCGATCCTTCCCCGTCAGTAGAACGCCATGTCAAGTATCGTAGGGTCCGCTGTGCGGACCAAATGCCCCGGCAATCGGTTCGCACAGCGGACCCTACGGTGAACCCTCGACCCGAAAACCGCTCGCGAAGGACACCATGTCAAGTCAGCCAGGCACGAAAGAGTTCAGGGGCGGTCTCGGGCGTCTTCTCGCGCGATCTTCCTCTCCCATCCGGCGCAGGCTGAACCTGGTGTTCCTGGCTGGGCTGCTGGGCATCATCGCCGCGGCGAGCGCCACCGTCTATCTTCTCCACGCCTATCAGGTTCAGCGACATCTGGGCACCATCCTCGACCAGGCCCGACGGTTCGAGGCCGACGGCGAGACCGACAAGGCGATGGAACGCCTGGCCCTCTACGTGAACCATCGGCCCGAGAACGCCGAGGCCTGGGCCCGCCTGGCCCGGCTCCGCGACCAGTCCACGCCCGCAACCGCAAACCACGAAATGGTTTACGAAACCTACACCCGCGCTACCCGTCTCAATCCCGGCGATATCGCCCTCACCCGCAGAATGATCGATCTGGCAATCGAGCTGAAGCGCTTCAGTGATGCCCGGCTTCACCTTGAGGAGCTGTACGAGGCAGCCGGGGGCGAGAAGGCCGGCGGCAGCCGCAGCGCCGAGCTGGAAGACCTGCTAGGCCAGTGCGACGAGGGGGAATCCAAGGGACGCGCGGCCAACAGTTGGTATCGCCGGGCCATCGCGCATGACGCGAGCCGGGTCGACACCTACGCGCGCCGGGCTCGCCTGCTCCGCGACATGCTCAAGGACCCCGACGGGGCCAACGAGGTCATCGAGGCGATGGTCAAGGCCAACCCGAATTCGGGGCGGGCTTACCTGGAGCGGTGGAGCTATCGCCTGCACGATCACCTGGACGCCGCCGACAGGGACCTTGCCCGCGCGCTCGAGCTGGCGCCTGATGATCCCGACGTGCTCCTTGCGGCCGCTCAGGCCGCGGCGCGATGGAACGATCTGGCCGAAGCTCGCCGGCTTCTCGAGCGCGGGCTGAAAAAGTACCCCGAGAACGCCGGCTTCTATCTCCTGTCGGCCTCGATCGAGACGCAAGACAACCACCTGGACCGGGCTGAGGCCGTCCTGCGCCAGGCGGTTGAGGCCATGCCTTCCAATCTCTATTTTCCCTTTCTCCTGGCTGATCTGCTGATCGGCCGGAACAAGCTGGAGGGGCCCGACGGTGCCGAGGTCTGGATGGCTCGCCTGAAAGCCCGCAATCTCCGGGAAGGACTTCTCACCTATCTGGAAGCAAAGGTCTTGATCGCCCGGCGGCAGTGGCAAGAGGCGGTGCCCAAGGTGAACATGGCGAGGACGCTGCTGGCGGCGGACCCGACATTTCCGGGCCGGCTCAACCTGATGCTGGCCGAGTGTTTGAGGCAAACGGGCGACGAGGAATCGCGGCTCTTGGCCCTCAGGCAAGCGGCCGATTCCGCCGAAGAAGCGACCCGGACGTCGGCCCAGCAGGCGCTCGGCCAGGCCCTCGAGACTGCCGGCCGGCTCGACGAGGCGCTCTCCCAGTACACCCTGCTGGCCCGACAGCAGCCGGCGGCCAAGTTGGACCTGGCGCGGGTATCCATCGAGGCGACCCGCCGTTCGCCCAGAGGCCGGCGGCAGTGGAGCGAGGCGGAGCGCCGGCTGAGCGAGGCTGAGAAAGCCGTGCCCGACCGTCCGGTCGACCTGGCACTCTTGCGGGCCGAGTTGCAGGCAGCGCGGGGGCGGTTCGCCGAGTCCCGACGGTCGCTCGAGTCCGCCATCCCGAAGAACCCCAAAGACCTTCGCCTCAGGCTGTCGCTGGCCAGCATTCTGGAAAGCCAGGGGGAATGGGCGGAAGCCCGCAAGACGCTGGACCGGGCCGAGAAGGAGCTGGGTGGAAGCGTCGACCTGAGCCTGGCCCGGATCACCGCGCTCTACCGTCAGGGAGGTGATGAGGCCAAAAAGGCGCTTGCGAGCCTTGCCTCCACGTTCGCCGCGTTGCCGGCGGCCCAGCGGCCGCGCCTCCTCGACGCGCAGGCCTTTGCCTGGCTGCAACTGGGCGATCGCGAGCGCGCCCGGCAAGGCTGGCGCGCGCTGGTCAAGGAGCAGCCAGGCAATCGCCGCGTCCTGGCGGAGCTTTGCGAGCTGGCGATCGACGCCGGCGATCACGCG
>JBMFUH010001082.1:0-2390 GCA_049966735.1 Isosphaeraceae bacterium | reverse complement strand
CCAGCCAAGGCGAGCGTGCCTCCTTTCTTGAGGATCGCCAGGGCCGCCGGCACCAGCCCGCCGGCCGGCGCGAAGATGATCGCGCTGTCGGCCAGGGCGGGAATTCCGTCGATCGTCGCGCCGGCCCACTCCGCTCCCATTTCGAGAGCAAGCTCGCGGTGCTTTTCGCCGCGCGTCACCACGAACACCCGGCAACCTCGATGACGTGCGATCTGGATCACCACGTGCGCCGAGGAGCCGAAACCGAAGAGTGCCAGCGTCCCACCGCGGGGGACCTGGCTACGACTGAGGGCGCGATGGCCGATGATCCCCGCGCAGAGCAGGGGGGTTGCCTCGACGTCGGTAAACGCATCGGGAATCTCGTAGGCGAATGCCTCGGGAACGACCGCGGACTCCGCATAACCGCCGTCGGCATGATAGCCGGTGAACCGGGACGACTCGCAGAGGTTCTCCCGGCCGCTTGTGCAAAACGCGCAAGTCCCGCAGGTGTGGCGGAGCCAGGCGATTCCCACCCGCAAACCCGGCGAGAGTCGGGAACATCCCGGGCCGACGCGATCGACCTCGCCCACCACCTGATGCCCGGGAATGATCGGCATCCGCTGCCGCGGCAGCTCACCCTCGATCACGTGCAGGTCGGTCCGGCAGATCGCGCAGCAGGAGACACGGACGCGCACTTCACCCTGCTGGGGCTCGGGCGCGGGAACCTCCCTGAGCTGAAGCGGCGATGTCTCGATCGCCGCGGGTTCGCTCAAAATCATGGCTTTCATGGTACGTGCTCCTTGCTCGGGTTGAGCGGGAGACCGGAGCGGAGAAACGCCAGCAGGTCGGCCATCTCTTGCAGGTTGAGCGACTGCTCCAGCCCCTCGGGCATGAGCGAGCGGCCCGTCGAGTGAATCTCCGCGGTCTCCGAGCGGAGGACGGTCTCGTCGATCCCATCGGCCTGGCGCAGCTTCAGGCTCGAGCCCGTATCCTCGACCAGCAGCCCGGAAAGGACCTGCCCGCGCTCGGTGGCGACCGTCAAGGCCACGAAATCGGGAGCGACGTCGCGATTGGGGTCAAGAATGTCGTTCAAGAGCACGGCCGGCAAGCGCCCGGCAATTCCTGAAAGATCGGGCCCCGCGCGATGCCCCTGCCCCTGAAGCTGGTGGCAGGTCTGACAGTTCTTGGCAAAGAGGGAAGCTCCGCGGGACGAATCTCCCCGGAGTTTGAGCGCGGCCTGATAGCGCGCCACGACGGCCGACCGATCGGCCGGCGCCGAGCGAGCCAGGACAGCTAGGGCGCGTTTCCTGAGCGCGGCATCCGCCAGACGAAGCAGCGCGTCTCGACTGGCGGCGTCAAGCTCGACTGCCGCAACCTGGTTCTTTTCCAACGCCGCGACCAGAACGCCCGCGGTAATGGGCGAGCCCAGCAGCGCGGCACAGAGTTCGCGGCGAGTCCCCAGGGCCAGCTCGCTCCAGGAATCGAGAAGCTGAGCAGCCAGCTCCGCTCCTCCCACTCTGCCGACGGCTCGCGCCGCGGCGGACTGAACAGTCGCCGGTTGATCCGGCAAGAGCAGCCGGGGAATGATCGGTCCAGCCAGGCCGGGCTGCCCGCGCACCAAGGCCTCCAGCGCGATCCGGCGATGCGCCGCGGGCCCGTCCGACAGAACCAGATCGCGCGCGGCCCTCCAGAGCGGAGCCAGGCCGTCCGCCTTCCCCTGCCCCATGCCGGCGCGATCCTTGAGCCACGCATGAAGCGCGGAACCCGAGCGATCCATCCCCGCGCCCAGCCCAGCAAGCAGCGTCAGGCGGCCGAGCGCACGGCGACTCGGATCCCGCCCGCCCTCGCTTTTCCGCATCACGAGTTCGAGCAACGACCGCAGGTCCTGATCACGCCGCCGAACACCGACGATCGCCGCAACCTCCGACAGGAACGAGAGCTGATCATGTGTTGCCGCGTCCAGAACCCGCGGATACGTCTCGATCCATTCCTTGAGAAACGGCAGCGCTGTCTCGGCAAGATCACTCTGGATCGCCAGCCGCATCCAGGAATCGTCCGCGTCGCGCATGGCCAAGGAGACCAGCGCGTGAACCGCGGACGGAGACTCCTTCAGGTATCGACCCACCGCCAATGCCGCCTGAAGGCGTACCCGGATCGAGAAATCGCCGGCCAGCTTCAGGACGGTGCGCAAAGGAAGTCGGCTGGCCGGAGCCGCGATCTGGGCAGACGCTCGCAAGGCGTTTTCGCGGACTCCGGGATGGGCGTCGCGCGCGGCCTGTTCCAGCGCCGCGGCATCGAGAGCACCCAGCCCGGCCAGGGCCCAGAGCGCATGAATCCGGCCCAGCGGGTTCGCTGATATGAACAACTGATCATGTATCAAGGGGACGGCCCGCCGGTCCTGTCGTTCGACC
>JBMFUH010001081.1:0-2395 GCA_049966735.1 Isosphaeraceae bacterium | reverse complement strand
AGCCCGAGTTGATGCCCGAGACGATTAGGTCTGGAGGCCGCGGCATGAGTTCGCAGATGGCCAGCTTGACGCTATCCGCCGGCGAACCTTCGACCATCCAGCCCAGGGTCGAGCCATCCTCGTCGTCCACTTGCTTCACGACCAGGGGAGCGAGCAACGTGATCGCATGCGCGACCCCGCTCTGTTCCAGGGCCGGAGCCACCACCGTCACGTCTCCCAACTGCCGCAGCTCCTTGCGCAAGGCTCGCAGCCCAGGAGCGAACACCCCGTCGTCGTTGGTCAGAAGAATTTGCATTTTCGCTCGAGCCCTCCGAGTGGCGAGTGCCCAGTGGCGAGTGGCGAGCGACGAGGGGGTTCAATGCCCCTTGGCAATTTGCCATTTGCCATCCGCCCTTCCCCATATGCCATTTGCCATCCGCCATTTGCCATTTGCCGTTCTCCATCCGCCACTCGCCACGAGCGAGCCGAAGGCGAGCGCGGCCACTCACCACGAGACTACCTGGATTTCCTCCATACGGCCATCAGGTCGTCCGAGGCCTGCTGGCGGATGCCGTTATCAGAGAGAATCTCGTCGGTCGCCTTGAGTACCTGCTGGTGATCGAAGACGATGGTCTCCGAGTACCGGTCGTCGAAGGAGATCGTGGTGTACTTCGTCCTGGTGTCGCGGAGCAGCTCCACGAAGTGGCGGAGGTTCCTCACCTTCACACCGTTCACCTCCTTGACCACCTTCGAGAACGGGTTGTCATATCCCTTGGAGAGCGCGCAGGGGAACATGGGCGAGGTGACGATGACCAGCTCTTCCCCTTTGAAAGCAGGCCGGTCTCCGCGCCTGGCCATGAGCGGACTTCCCATGATGGCCAGGGCCCCGGCCACCGCGCTTCCCGGGCGCTCCAGGGCAGCACAGAACTCCCGGCTGGCCGCCGAGAAAACCAGCGGGCCGTAGACGAAGTAGGAAGGATATTGGCCGTTGAACGATTCGATGAGCATGGGCCAGTGCGCGGTGACCGGCAGCTCGATCTTCCTGGGCTTGCCCTGACGGATGATCGACAGCGGAACCTTGCCGTTCCTGCTCGTGCTTTGAATCATGTACTGAAAATGCAAGCGCAAATTATCCTTGACCTTGACCATCCCCACGTTGTCGATGTCCTTGTCGCCGATCCGGGTGACGAGATCCCACGTTTTCAGCGGGTATTCGGGTGTCGATTCAGCGGGTGCGTGAACGATCATGCCCTGCGTCTTCTTGTCGAGTTGCAGGAACCCGCGCAGGGCCGGGTTTTCCAGCGTCTGGAAGTGGTCGTGAAAGGTCGGCTTGCCGTCGTACCTGCCGTCGGCGATATCCTTGAGGAAAAGTTCGATCTCCTCGCCGGGAATGATATAGCCGATGTTGTCGGCCTGAGAAATCTTGCTGAAGACCAGCCCGATCATCTTGCCGTCGACCAGCGCCGGCCCTCCGCTATTACCCGGGTTGATCGGGGCGTCGACCTGAATCCGAACGCCGCTGGCCCCCTCGCCGTAAGCGACGAACTCGATGCGCGAGACAATTCCCTTGGTGACCGAAAGGCTCAATCCCCCCTGGGGATAACCGTAGACCGTGACGCTGTCCTTGACCTCGGGAAGAGACTGAACGCGCGAGAGGGGCGGTCGCCTATCAAAGAACGATTCATCGTCCAGCTTGATCACAGCCAGGTCCATGCCCGGGCTCACGGCTTGAACCCTGGCGGACAGCTTGTCGCCGGACTGCTGGCTCTCGACGAAGAGCTGGCTCGAGTAAAGGACGACATGCGCATTGGTGAGGATTCGCTTGCCGTCGATGACAACCCCAGTTCCGCTGATCTCGCGAGGGCTTTGCTTGGTCCAGGGATGGAGTATGTCCGGGTAACGCAGCGTCGCCGAGATCTTGACAACCGAGTCGCGGATCAGGCCCTCCGTCGCGCTGGCGGAACTCTGCTCCACCGGAGCGGCGTGCAGCAGGCAACGCGTCATGAGCGTCATTGCGATGAGCGACATCCAGGTCAGCTTGGGAGTTTTCATCAAGGGAGCTCGCAGCAAGATGCTCGGGCCGGATGCCCCCCGGAGGACGCCCATTGGTTCCAACGCCTGGAAAATCGAGCGGTCCAGAGAACGACAAGGCCGTCGAGTGATCGAATGAGGAACGCGCCATAGTATCTTAGCCCAGGTCTTCCCTGGTAGGTAGGGTTGGGTGGTTCGCTGCTGGCAGTTGAAGAGCAGTTCGAGCGAGACGGGCCGTCGGTTCGCGGGGCACGGTTAGCCAGTCTCTGCAAAAGACCCGGTGGTGCCAGTCTGGACGCCCCTGCCAGGAGAGACTTGGTTCAAGAAATTAAGCCGCCCCGGGTCTCTGTTTCAGAGGTCCGGGGCGGCTGGTGGAAGATTCCGG
>JBMFUH010001080.1:0-2397 GCA_049966735.1 Isosphaeraceae bacterium | reverse complement strand
CGCCGCTGGTCGACGGCGAGCGACTGAGCCGCGCCGAGTTCGAGCGTCGTTACGACGCCATGCCGGACCTGAAGAAGGCCGAGCTCATTGAAGGAGTCGTCCGCATGCCTTCTCCCGTACGCATCGGCCAGCACGGCGACCCGCATTCATGTCTCGTCGGCTGGCTGTGGGTCTATCGGGCCGGGACAGCCGGCGTGCAGACGGGCGATAACACCAGCATCCGGCTGGACCTCGGTAACATGCCGCAACCCGACGGCCTCCTGATCATCCGGCCGGAGCGGGGCGGGCGGGTGCGCATCAGCGCGGACGGCTACGTCGAGGGCGGCCCCGAGTTGGTGGCCGAGGTCGCCGCCAGCAGCGTCGATCAGGATCTGGGCGTCAAGCAAACGGCCTATCGCCGCAACGGCGTCCGCGAGTACATCGTCTGGAGGGTGCTGGACCGCGCGGTCGACTGGTTCGTCCTCCGCGACGATCGCTACGAACGCTTGGAACCGGGCGCCGACGGCATCCTCCGCAGTGTGATCTTCCCCGGCCTCTGGCTCGACCTGGCGGCGCTCGTCAGCGGCGATTCGGCCCGCGTCCTGGCCGTGCTCCAGCAGGGCATCGGCTCGGCGGAACATGCGGAGTTCGTCGCCCGCCTCCAACCGGAGACAACCGAGGGTGCCTGAAAAACCGCCACGATAAGCCCTCGGCTTGGCTCGACCTGGACCGAGCGGCCCGCCGTCACCAGGCCAAGCGGTTCGGGCGATGCCGCGGCCGGACCCGCCGGGATCAGGTGGTACCGGCGGTCGGCTCGGCTGGCTCTGGATCGATCGGCTGCCGACTGCGCATTGCCCGGGGAATCGGGGACCGACCGCCGGAATAGCTCAAGTGGCGCCCACTTTGGCCCCGCGAAAACCATTCCGAATCCCTTCCTGCTCATCGGCCGGTCGGGTACCAGGGGATTCCACGAACTCAATAGATAGAAATCGCAGTCTGGACAGCGGGATGCAGGAGAAGCTGAGGGGAGGCAGCATTGCCCAAGGTGCGAAAGTCACAGAAGCCCAAGGTGAAAGCAGGCAGCTCGTCAGGCGTTCAAGTTGTCCCGCGGGAGTACGCCGGCAAATGGATCGCCTGGTCGGCGGATGGCCGGCGGATCATCGCGGTTGGTGACGGCTTCCAGTCGTGCGAGCAGGCCGCCGCTCGCGCCGGGGTCCCGGCGGATCAGATCGCCATCGAACGGGTTCCGGAGGCCCGCTACCGCCTGTCGGGATCAGGGACGTGAGATTCGATTATGCCGAGCGCGAGGTGGACCCCCTGCCCTGGGAGTCGGGCCTCCAGGTGATCAAGGAGCCGATCATCCCTGTCCGGTTCATCGGCCCGCTCCGGACCTACTTGATCCGCGGCCTGGTGGATACCGGGGCCTCGATGACTCTACTCCCTCGGCTCTATCTGACCAAGCTCGGCTGGAACCGGGTGAACGAGCCAGACTGCTCTCAACACGGAACTGTTCTCCACACGGAAAGGACATAAACCGTCCGATCGTCCGGGGAGACCGTGAAAAGAACACCCAAGGGCTCTTCGAACAGGATCCGCACGTCACCGGCTCGCGACTCACCCACCTGCTCCGGATCGGAGCGACTCGTCAATCGCATGGGCGGCGCGGGTAAGCGCATTTCGGTCGCTCGCCGACGTTCAGAGCGCAGCCAGCCGCTGCTCCGCGACCGGCCTCCAGAGGACCGTGTATTTCATGAGCGTCCTTCCAGGTCTGCCAGGATCTCAGCCAGGGCGCGCCCGCCCTGCTGGTGTTTCAGGCGGTGGATCTCCTCGTCCGTGTAGGGCATCTCTACGCCGCGGACGGATCCCTTCAGGTCGATGGGAGTGAATGTACCGAGCGGAAGACCTTGGTGATCGAAGAGCTCGATCGGTTCCCTGACGGTCCGGAGCCGTTCGGAGGACGCGGCATCAAGGGTCAAGCCGGCCATGGTCATCTCCATAGGGACACGATGCGAGGGAACGATTTGTTCCCTCCCAACCCAATCATACCAAACCCGTAGGGGAGGACGAAGATCGGGCGCCCGGGCTCCAACCCCGCCCATCGGAATTCGCTCGGCGACCACGAACTCGTCGGCCAAAGAGGCGCAATGGCGCCTCACCCTTCTTGCCTCGTCGGAAGCGCGGTAGTCTGAAAAAGTGGAGGGTCCTTCCCGCCCTCTTATCATCGGTGGCTTTCGTTGGACCGGCAAGTCTGAACCATTCAAGAAGCGGAGGGCGTGGGGCATGCGAGCCGAAGTCAAAGGCATCGAAGCGAACGACATCCCTGAATGGCCGGATTGGCGATCGCCGACGCCCGATGATGAGTTGAGAGCGGTTTGCAGTCGGCTTGCGCACTCATTGAATATCGTAGGGTCCGCTGTG
>JBMFUH010001079.1:0-2404 GCA_049966735.1 Isosphaeraceae bacterium | reverse complement strand
GTCTGCGACGTCTGGCACAAGGCCAGCGGCGTCGCGGCGGGGAAGCTGAAACAGCGGCTTGGCCACGAACCGCGGCAGTTCACGCGCTTCGCCGATCTGCTCGAGCGGCGGGACGTCGACGCCGTTGTCATCGCCACGCCCGACTTCAGCCATGGGACCATCTTGAACGCGGCACTCAAGGCCGGCAAGGACGTGTACGTCGAGAAGCCGATGACCATCGATCTGGACTCGGCCCGCTCGGTGCTCGATCTGGCAAGGGCCGGCTCACGGGTCGTCCAGGCGGGCACCCAGCGCCGGAGCGACGGGCACTTCCGGGCCGCGGCCCAGCACATCGCCAGCGGCGAGCTGGGGCAGATCAGCCGCGTCTCCACGGCGGTCGCCTTCAACGAGCCCAGGTGGCGGCGGCCCGTCGCCGACGTTCACGAGGCCGACGTCGACTGGCCCGCGTACCTGCTTCACTTGGCACCGCGACCGTTTGACGCCAAGCTGCTGCGCCGGTGGCAGCTCTATCGCGAGACCAGCAATGGCTTGCCTGGACTCTGGATGACCCATTACGCCGACGCCGTGCACATGCTCACGAGCGCCAAGGTCCCACACAACGCCGTGGCGCTCGGCGGCATCTACGTCTGGAAGGACGGCCGTCAGCATACCGACACGTTCCACACGGTCCTCGAGTATCCCGAGGGATTTCTCTTCGACTGGGGCATGGGCCTCGGCAATGCCGCCGGCTGGCACTTCACCGTCCACGGCACGAAGGCGACGCTCGATGCCGAGCACTGGACCATTCAAGCCGAGGGCAGGAACCAGAAGCCCCGGCCTATCACGCCCGAGCACAGCGTCTCGCACATGGAAAACTGGCTGGAGTGTCTGCGGTCGCGACAGCGGCCCAATGCCGACATCGAGTATGGCTACCAGCACGTCGTCGCCACCGTGATGGCCGCCCAGGCGCTCGAGAGCGGACGGCGGTACGCGTATGACCCGAAGCAACGCGCCATCGTCATGGGATGAGCCTGATGCAACGGACCCGCCGCACATTCCTCGGCCAGGCCGCCGCGGGCTGCATTGCCGCCAGCGCGGGCCGGCCCCTTCAAGCGAGCAGCAACGTGAACGCCACGATCGCCCGGATCGAGACATTCCCGATCATCTATCCGACAGTGGGCCGGTTCAAGTTCTTCGAGGGACCGAAGGGGCAGCCGTCGGGACGTCCCGCGGTGCTGGTGAAGATCACGGCCAGCGACGGTACGGTGGGCTGGGGCCAGAGCGTCCCCACGCCCCGCTGGAGCTACGAGACGCTGGAGACGGTCGACTCGACCATCCGCGTTCACCTGGCGCCGGTCCTGATTGGCCGCGATCCGTTCGATCTCGAGGGTATCCGCGACGCGATGGAGCACGCCATCGCTCCGTCGTTCTCGACGGGCCAGCCCATCTGCAAGGCCGGCATCGACCTGGCGCTGCATGACCTGATCGGCAAGCTCCGCGGGCAGTCGGCCGCGGCGGCCTGGCATCAGCATGGTCGCGACCGGATCACGCTCTCCTGGACGCTCAACCCGCGCCGGCTCAACGAGGTCGAGGGGTTGATCGCCCAGGGTCGCCAGCGGGGCTACCAGAATTTCAACGTGAAGGTCGCTCCCGACCCGAAGTTCGACCTGGATCTCTGCCGGATCGTCAAGCGGTTGGTGCCCGACGGCTTCCTCTGGGCCGACGCCAATGGCGGTTACGACGAGGCGACGGCCCTTGATGTCGCGCCCCGGCTTGCCGACATTGGCGTGGCCGTTCTGGAAGAGCCCCTGCCGGCCAATCGGCTCACGGGTTATCGCCGGCTCAAACAGCAGAAGGCGCTGCCGATCGTCATGGACGAGGGAATCGTCTCGTCGGTCGAGCTGGTGGAATTCATCAAGCTCGGTCTACTCGACGGCGTGGCGATGAAACCGGCCCGTTGCGGCGGCCTGGCCGAAGCGCGGCGGCAGGTCGAGATCGTGCGCAACGAGGGCCTGATGTTTCTGGGTAGCGGACTCACCGATCCCGACCTCTCGCTGGCGGCCTCGCTGATTCTCTACGGTGCCTACGACCTCAAATACCCCGCGGCACTCAACAGTCCGCAGTTCCTCGCAGGCTCGATCCTCAAGCACCCGCTGGTCGTTGTCGACGGCAAGATGGCCGTGCCCGACGGCCCCGGCCTGGGTGTCGAGGTCGATGAATCGAAGATCCCCCGGTTCGCGGCAAAAGCCTCGTGAATTCGTAATCCTCGTTCCCGCTTTGCGTGGGAAGGAACCGTCGCCTCAACTGGGTCGACTCAATATGAGAATACGCTGTTGGTATCATACGCCCTGGGAAGTAAGGGCGTTCGCATGCCTAGAGCGGTTTTCGGGTCGATCGCTCACCGTAGGGTCCGCTGTGCGGACCG
>JBMFUH010001078.1:0-2413 GCA_049966735.1 Isosphaeraceae bacterium | reverse complement strand
CCAGGGAGAGCCCCTGGGCGAGCATGGCATCGTCCGACGGTTTCGGCCCTGGCTCTACGAGGAACTGGTGCATACCCCGCTCGTGATTCGTCTGCCCGGCGGCAAGCTCGGGGGCAAGCGCCATCAGGCCCTGGTGCAGACCGTGGACCTTTTGCCGACGATCCTCGGCTTCTTCGGCGTTCCGCCAGCGGGAGATCGTCCCTTGCACGGTCACGACCTGCTCCCCTTGATCCGGGGCGAGCAAGCCAAGGTGCGCGATTACGCCTGCATGGGCATGGACGCGTTGGAGTTCGCCATCCGGACCCATCTCTGGCACCTGGTTCTGCCGCTGGATTTCGACCCGGAAGAGCCGCGGTCCGCGGAGCTTTATCGCAAGCCCGAGGACCGCTGGGACCAGAACAACGTGATTGACCAGCATCGCGATGTTGCCGATCATCTGGAGCTAGCGCTGCGGCGATTCGCCGAGGCCCTTGGCCGCGATGCGATCGAGGACCTGGCTCCCTTGCGCGACATCGCCCGCTTCGGTGCCCAGTGACGCCTGTGCCGACGGCCCCGTCCACCCCGTCCACGCCTGCCTGGAGGGCATTGCCTGGGGAGAAGCCCAATGGCAGGTCGTTCCTCCGCATTTGCCTGATCCGCTCGACCAGCCGCATGGACTGCAGGTTTGATACGGGCACGTCATCGGCGAGCTCTGACAGGCGCAAGAGCAGAACTTGCTTTTGATCTTGTTGAAGAACTCGGTGAGCACACACTTGTGCGGGCCGTTGAAACACGACTTGCCGGAGGCACACGTCGCGCAAGGGGCCGTCTGGGGAGTTGCGGTCACCGTGTAGGATCTGGGCGGACTGGAGGACTGCGGCGTGGGCAAGCATGAGACGTAACTAGTCGGAAAGGTCGGAGGGGGAAGCTGGCAGCAGGGCACGATGGCCTGTCTCCTGGCGTGCAGGTCATTCCACCAGGTCTTGAGGAAGCACTGCTTCTTTGCTCGTCCTGCTGTTTCCGGATACAAACCGTGAGTCATCTGTGGGGACGGTGTGGGGCGACTCTCGATCTGCCCCGAAGGTGCTCCAGCCTGAGCCGTGGGTGCTAGCCAAGGGATCTGGCCCTGGCTGGCTGGTGTGGCTGTCGTTTGTTCCTGGTTGATCGTGGCCGGCGCGGGGACAGGCTCGGCGGTTGGTTTCGGACCGGGCTCGGCCGTCGGGAGTGGTTCGGCAACTGGCCTGGAAGGCGATGGAGACACCGGAGGCGTGGTGGGTGTCGGGGCTGCGGGCTTCGTCACGGAAGGCACCGGCATGGGTGCGGGTGCGAATGATTGCGGCGGCAGAGTCGTGGGGCTGCTTGGTGGCGAGCCGGGCTGCGGCATGGTTCTGGGCTTGGGCGAGGGTGAGGGTGTTCCTTGCGCGGGAGAGAGCGCCGGTTTCGCCTGAGTTTGCGCAGGTTTGGGTTCGATGGGCGGAGGAGGAGGGCTGGGCCGCTTCCGCGAGGGTGTCTGGCTAGCGGTTGTGTCGGTTGTGTCGGTTGTGCCGGTGTCGCCGGCTGCCGTGACCAGAGGATCCTCGACCCGGCGATTCGTGGCGACGGCGGTATCGTTTTGCGCCAGGCCGGCCGGCAATCCTTCACTGAGGCCAGCCGGCGCGACATCGAGTGCCACGTCTCCCTCGGGTTGGGGAGGAGCGTAGGGCTTGACGGATGGCTGAGGCGCAACGCCGGAGAAGGCTGTCGAGGCGGAGCCATTCTTGTTCTTGCCCGAGGCTGATCCCTCATCTGAAGTGGTCGTCGCCAGGGAAGGGGATTGATCACCGGCGACGGGCTTGACCTGGCTGTCCACCCATTTCTCGTCATAGCCGGTGGGTCTGCTCATCATCGAGATGGGGGTACCGTTGCTCCTCGCGGAGAGGGCGTTGCCGTCCGGGTTGCGATGTCCAAACCAGGAGAAAAGGCGCGGCAGCCGGGCCGTGCGTTCTTCTGGCCAGATCTCGGTCTCGGGCATGGTCCGGCCGGCGGTCTCGACTTCCGGCGTGGTCGTCCCGGCGCTTCCGGTGCTCGGTGAATCCTGGGCTGAACGTAACCGGGACCGCGACTTGAACCAGCTTGCCAGTCGGCTCTGGTGTTGCTCATCGTTGGCACGAGACGGCCAGGCCACGCGTGACTGCATCTCCGCGCAACCCGAGGCGGCCAGCAGCGAGAGCACGACGATTCCCAGGTTCCGCAACGGTCTCATGGCGACTCCCTCCGCCCTCGGCGAACTCGACGTGTCTTACCGTCGGACTCCTTGTGTACGGTCCGGTTCGGTTTCCTAGAGCATTGATCGGCACGCTCCGGAACATGGTCTCGCGAATCCGTCTAGTCGAATGGCCGACGACCGGGCAGAATTCATACACTCGGTAGATCCCGCTCAGTTGCTGAGTCCTGC
>JBMFUH010001077.1:0-2415 GCA_049966735.1 Isosphaeraceae bacterium | reverse complement strand
CAAGGAATACGAGGGAGGCTACGACGATTACCTCCGCCAGCGCCCGGCCGAGCCGATGCCGGCCTCCGCGCCCGAGCCCCCGAAGAAGAAACCAGCCGAGGCTCCTCGTCCGCAAGTCCGCAAGCTGAGCTTCAAGGAGCGGAAGGAGCTGGAGGCGTTGCCCGGACGTATCGAGGAACTCGAAGCACAGATCCAGACGCTGCACGAGGCGTTGGCCGATCCATCCTTCTACAAGAAGGATCGCGGCGAGATCGCCCAGGCCAGGACCAATCTGGAGAACATCGAGCGCGAGCTGGCCGCCGCCTACGAGCGCTGGCACGTCCTGGAGGAGCTGGAGGCTTGAGTGGCCTCAAGTATCGTAGGGTCCGCTGTGCGGACCAAATTGCCCGGCCGTCGGTCCGCACAGCGGACCCTACGGTGAGCCATCGTCCCGAAAAAACGCTCTACGGGAAGAACAGATCGTCGTCGGCGATGTCGGGAATGCCCACGACCAGCACCCGCATCTTCCCCTTGGCCCCGTGGACCACGCCGGGAGGAATATGGACCAGCGAGCCCTTGCGAACCGGGTGCGCAACACCGTCCAGCGAGAGCGTTCCCTCGCCCTCCAGAACGTAATACAGCTCGGTCGAGCGACGATGGTAGTGCTCGCTGGCCCCATCGATGTCCACGGCGTGCGCCCAGGCGGCAACGTCCTGATCGTCGCGGCTGATCAGCCGATCTCTCCAGCCACAGGTGCTCCGCTCCCGGGGAACTTCACCCTCGTGCCGCACCAGAGTCTTCAGTGTTGTTGACGTCATCCGCGTCTCCAATCCGACGAACCAAGAGCCTGCGCTGAGGCCGCGATCTCGTGCAACCAACATTGTACACGAGTTTCCACGTGTAAACAGAGTGGCTTTTTAATGCGCTTCGGTCTCGTGACGTGGAGCAACTCGGGATAGAATGGAATCTCGCCCTGACGAACGTTGAACTCTTTGTCCTCCGACCTGGTGCTGCAGAGGTCGAGAGGACTTTCGCCCTTCGTGTAGCCCTCGTCATGCCCGACCCACAGAAGATTTTGACCACGATCAAGAAGGCCGCCGACTTGATGCGTTCGACCCCTGGCCGCGCCGGTTCGGTCATCGCGCTGGCCGATGTGGAGGACGTGATGGTCGTCGGCGACCTGCACGGCAACCTACCGGCCTTTCGTCAGGCGCTCACGGTGGCGGCACTTGATCGCCATCCCCGCCGCCACCTGGTCTTGCAGGAGCTGGTACACGAGATCACCAAGTACGAGCCGGACTACTCCGACCGCTCGCACCGCCTCGTCGATCTGGTCTCGGCGCTCAAGTGTCAGTATCCCGATCGTGTCCACTTGATCCTGGGCAATCACGAGCTCTCGGAGCTGACCGGGCGGATCATCGGCAAGGACGGGCAGACCCTCAACCTGCGGTTTCGCCAGGGCATCGAGCGGACGTACGGTGTCTGGACCAACGACATCTACCAGTCGTACCTCGGGCTCTTCGCCGCGCTGCCTCTGGCCGTCCGCACACCGAATCGCGTGTTCATCTGCCACACTCTCCCCGACGGTCGCTGGCTCGAGACGCTGGACCTCGCGTTGCTCAAGAGCGACTCGTGGCCCGAGGAGTCCATGAAGCGCGGAGGCACGATCTACGCCCTCACCTGGGGGCGGGACACCGCCCCCGAGACTGCCGACCAGTTCGCCGCGATGGTCGACGCCGACCTGTTCGTCACCGGACATCAGCCCTGCGATGACGGCTTCCGCCAGGCCAACCATCGTCAGATCATCATTGATGGAACCAACCCCTACCCCGCCTATTGCCTCTTCCCCGCGCGGTCGCCGGCAACCATCGATTCGCTCATGAAGTCGGTTCACATTCTGGACATGCTGAACGAAGGCTGATCGGCTCACTGCTGACTCGCGCCGTTCCAGATGGACCGAAGTTCGATGATCCGCAGCGATCTCACGCGCGCCGGGCCACGGTCGCTTGTCAGCTCCAGCCGGTCGTCCGCCGGCAGATAGCAGGCCGAGAGCGCGACCTCGCCGCCGTTGACGAACGTCTCGATGGAAGTCCGGTCAACCAGGATCTCGACCGTCTTGACCGGATCGGTCACGGGCGCGGGCTTGCTCTTGCAGGTCACTGACTGGCTGGCAAGGGTCACGGGCGTGCCGCGAATGCGGACGGTCAGTGACGATCCTTCGGGAATCTCGACGTCGGCCAGGATGCGAAAGAGGTCGCCGGCTGCCTCCAGGCGTCTGGGTTCGCCGGGCTTGAGCGTCAGATCGTTCCAGCAATGCTCCTTGCCGTGCAGGCTGTCGATTTCTCGGACCGGCTTGCGAAAGACGCGCAAGGCGCCGTGGAATGTGCGCAAGCTCAGGTCGCACGGGAAGGTCATCTGCTGGTTGAAGGGCATGTC
>JBMFUH010001076.1:0-2423 GCA_049966735.1 Isosphaeraceae bacterium | reverse complement strand
CAAAACGGCCAGTTCTTCGCTGATCTGGCGCGCACGCGGCTGAGCCAGGCGCCCTATCGAGACCGGCGCATCGAACTCTCGATTGTTCACGAGCCGGATCGTTCCCGTTTTGTGATTCACGACGATGGCTCGGGCTTCGACACCTCGAAGGTGGATCGTCCCATCGACCCGGACGACCTGCTGCGCTCCAGCGGCCGCGGCCTCTTGCTCATGAAGTCGTTCATGGATACCGTCCGCTTCAACGCCGCCGGCAACCAGGTCACGCTGATCAAGGAACGTACCATCAACGACACCGTTCATCGCAGCGCGGCCACGTGTGCACTGGTCGATGAGATCTCCCAGCATCAGTCGGTTCCCCAGGAAGATTCACGTACACCTGTAAATGGGCATGTTCGTGAGGGGGGAATCCATTCCATCAATGGAGCAAAGATCGGCTCCTTGAGTGGAGACGACCACTCCCTGGCGCTTCTCTCCGCCACGCTTAACGGACAGTCGGCCCTCGAGCCAGATTTCTACAAGCGCCTGCTCGACCAGCTTCATGACGCGGTCTACTTCGTTGACACCCGGCGCTGCATCCTGTACTGGAACGATGCGGCGGAGCGTTTGACGGGATACACCAGGTCCGAGGTTGTGGGCCGGCACTGCTACGACGGCCTGCTGGAGCACGTTGATTTCACGGGCTGCCAACTCTGCTATCACGAATGTCCGCTCCATCGGGCCATGGCCCAGGATCATCCGGTTCAGGAGCGGGTCATGCTCCGCCGCAAGGACGGACGGCGAATCTCCGTCGACGTGCGCATCATGCCCGTCCGCAACAACGAGGGAGTTGTGCTCGGCGGTGTCGAGATCTTTCGAGACGCGACGACGAGCGTCGTGGTCGAAAGCGCCTTCCGACAAGTCCGCGAAGCGGCGGACCGCGACCCCCTGACGGGCCTTGCCAACCGTCGCTTTCTCGACCGGATGCTCGCCCGCTACATGGAACAAGCGGAAGGACTGCCCTCGCCCCTGACGGTCATCATGGCCGACCTCGACCATTTCAAGCAGGTCAATGACAACTGGGGACACGCCGTGGGCGACCAGGCACTCGTCCAGTTCGCCACGGTCCTCCAGAGCCAGTGCCGGTTGCAAGACCTGGTTGCCCGCGTCGGCGGCGAGGAGTTCCTCCTACTCTTGCCCGGACATCCCCTCGAGACGGCGACGATCATCGCCGAGCGACTCCGGAGGAGCACGGTGCGGGCAACTCCCAAAGGCCTGGGCCAGCACTGGCTTACCGCCAGCTTCGGTGTCGCGCAGGCAATGCATGGAGAAGCACCTGCGGATCTTCTCAGACGTGCGGATAAGGCACTTTACCGCGCGAAATCCAACGGCCGCGATCGCGTCGAAGTCGAGCCGTGCTGAGCCCCGCTCGTCCCCGTCCCGGGCTGGCGATCGTCTCGCGCCACTCTGCCGAACCCATCACCTTCACGCTGAAATACTCCTCGACACTCTCTTGACAACCATCACTTTGCGGTACAAAGTAAATTTGGTCGCTCTACTTTGCCATGCAAAGTCTTGGTTGCTCCACGGCCCCCGGATCGCTGGATTTCTGGGCAGAACAGAGGGTATGCCTCACATGAAGAGACTTTCTGTGATCTTGTCCCAGATCCCAGCAGAATTACTTGGACACCCGAGCGAGAGAGGTGGGCTGGAGAGACAGACCGCGTGCGGTGCCGCCCGCACACTAGATGCACGAGGACTCCCGCACGCTGATCCGGGACTTGCGGATGGGACTTCGGCTCATGTCCCCGAAGTGGTGGTTAGTCGGCCCAGTCAGGCGCAAGCCCTCGTTTCATCATGGGTTGCGGTGCCCTTCCCGGGCTCACCACCGATCTGGGGACATGAGCCGGAATTTCTTCTCTCCGTGCATATTGCCAAAGAGTCGGGATGGATTGCTCCATTGCCATTTTACGATACGACTTTGAGGTCCTTTCATAATTCTCCCCCGCGAGTGGATTTCCCAACTTATCCGCATAGCCGCATCATCTCTTCTTTCTCCCCTCCCATGCTTCTTCCGAATCGCCTCATGTGCTCAAGAATGGGGCACAGCGATACCGGCCGGGCTGGCTCTCCAGCTCCCGTGATCCAGCACGGAGCTTCCTGAGCTGAGCAGGCTCACTTTTTCGGCGATCAGATTCCTGATCTGTTCGACGGATCGGGCTTCCACCAACTTTGATCCGAGCGCTGGGAGCGTCTCGGGGTCAAGCTGGGTGATCAGCCCGCGAATGGTGGGGATGCGATCGGCGGCAAGGCTCAGCGAATCCGCACCCAAGGCGGCCAGCACGAGGACCCCATCTCGATTGGAGGCCATCTCGCCGCAGACGGACACCGGCCGGCCGGCCCGGTGGGCGGCGGCAATCGCCTCGCCGATCATGCGGATGAGCCCC
>JBMFUH010001075.1:0-2423 GCA_049966735.1 Isosphaeraceae bacterium | reverse complement strand
CCTGGCAGATGCGCTTGCCGTAGGTATGCGCGGCGCACGCGGCCTGCTTGAGGCTGAAGTCGGCATGAAGGCCGGACGGGTACCAGAATTCTCCCATGGGGATGTCGTTTCGGCCCTCGTTGGCCAGCTCGTCGAGCCAGCCCACGAACGGCCCTCCCGACTCCGGATGAATGCCCAGCCCGCGCTCGTGCGCACGCGCTGCCAGCCGGCCGTAATAGTTGTCGGTCACCAGGTCGGCCACCAGTCGCCGGTAATCCCAGAGGAACCGCTGCGTGACGGTCGGGCTGTCGACTGTCTTGCCGACAAGCGCCGGCAGGTAGGGGAGCGGGTCGTAGCCAAAGCGCTTGCGGAAGGCGTCCGCCAGGCCTGGACTCCAGCTCGGCTGCTCGGCGATTTCCCAGCTATCAATATGCGTATGGGTCAAGGTCTTGCCGGCCAGAGAGCCGGCGTCGGCGATAAGCACGGCTGCCGTGGCGTCGAAATGACGGTCCATGGCAGCGGCGTTCATGGGATCGATCTCCAGCCCCGCGCAGCCAGAACTTGTGCACTTGGTCTCACCCTTGACAAGCGTGGCGCCCAGCCGGATGACGAGCCACTGGCCGGCCGGGACTTGCCACGCCAGACGATGATGCGGCAACAGTTTTTTCGAGAGATCCATCCACGATCCCGGCGCGAGCTTGAGTGGGACTTTTTCACCATCGCCATCGAGCCGATAGGCCAGCACGGCGATGTCGCGGTAATAGTTTCTCACGGTCGGCGGCCGCGGCAAGATTTCAATGGCCTGAGTAGGCCCGTGAACCGTCGCCTGCGCGTGGACGACCTTCTGAGCGGCGTCTTGGGGCTCTACCCAGGGGCCTCCGGCATTCCAGCCGCTGCACAGGTTGATCGTGAGGGTGATGCCCAGCCGGTGCGCCTCGGCCACGGCGAACCGGAAGAGTTCGCGCCAGGCGGGCGTCATGAAGTGCGGTCCCTTGGGAGCGCGGGGCCCTCCTTCGCCGGCGTCGAAGATGAGGGCGCCGGCAATCCCCTGCTGCTCCATCGCCTCGAGATCGCGGGTCATGCCGTCCTTGGTCACTCCGCCGTCCAGCCACCACCAGTAAACCCAGGGCCGGGCCGAATCAGGCGGATCGCGGAAGCCGTCTTCCAGCCGATCACTGGCGATCGTGTTCGGGGCCAGAGCGCAGGCCAGCACAATAGGGACAGCACTCGCGATGATCCGGAAGAGCCGCTGACGCGGGCGTTGTTTCGCATTCACCTCACACATCCTCCGGTATTTGCAACTCGCGGAGCAGCGACCTCAGCCAGGAGAGCGAGCGTTCGATCATGGGGCCACCTTGCCCTTCGCATTCCATGCATAGCACACCCGCGAAGCCGCGGTCGCGGAGGATGGTGATGATCTGGCGGATGTTGCCGGCGTTGACCCCTTCGCCGATGGCGCAGTGGCTGATGGCGATGCCGGTCTGCGCGCCTCGCGCGGTGTCGGCCAGCGACTGGCTCACGTCCTTCACGTGCACGTGGTTGACCCGGTCCTGCAATTTCCGGCAGAACGCGACGGGGTCCGCTCCGGCGATGAAGCTGTTGCCGGTGTCGAGATTGAGCTGGAGAAACGGCGAGTCGACGAAGTCCAGCATCCGCGCCATCATCTCGGGCCGGGTGGTGAAGTAACCGTGGACCTCGATGTTGATCGTGATCTCGTACGCCTCCGCCACCTCGACGATCTGCCCATAGCTCCGCTTCATCAGCTCCAGGGCTTCGTCGTCGGCCAGCCCCTCGGGCCTGTGCAGCCCGTCGGTGGTGGCGATCCGCGGGCAGCCGGCGTGCTTGGCCCAGGGGATCGACTTGAGCACGTAAGGCACGCCGTAGAGCGGGCCGTCCTTGCCCGAGAGGGGGTAGGCGGCGTCGAGTTGGGAGAACCGCACACCCAGCCGCTCCATGCTCCCGCGCAAGAGCAGCGGGTCCTGATGGAGCGCCAGGTGCGGCCAGTAACCCAGCCCGTGGGCCCAGCTCACGCCGTCCATCAGTCCGCACTCGATCCAGTGCACATCATGCTCGTGCGCCCACCGCACGCACTGCTCGAAGTTCCAGTAGGCTGAATTGAATGCGTCAGTATGAAATCCAATTTTCATTTCATCAAGCTCCCAGAAGAGCCCCGGCGGGCGAACGTTGAACCACAAAGGACACAAAGAGTACAAATAATATAACAAATAATTGATTAATAGACAATCCGCCGAATCCCATCCTTGAGTATCGGGACGTGGAGGTTGATGAGCAGTCCCAGCCTCAGGCGAGTTGCCTTAGAGCGTTTTTCGGGTCGATAACTCACCGTAGTCCCGGCGCGCCGGGAGACGGCCGGAGCATTTGGTCCGCACAGCGGACCCTACGATATTTGATCAGTGCGCAAGCCGACTGTAAACCGCTCTAAG
>JBMFUH010001074.1:0-2430 GCA_049966735.1 Isosphaeraceae bacterium | reverse complement strand
CGTGGAGATCGCCCGCAAGGTCGGCTATCCCGTGATGATCAAGGCTTCCGCCGGCGGCGGCGGCCGAGGCCTGCGCGTCGCCTGGAACGACAACGAGGCGGCCGAGGGCTTCTCGTCCTGCCGGGCCGAGGCCAGGACCGCCTTTGGCGACGACCGCGTCTTCATCGAGAAGTTCGTGGAGGAGCCGCGACACATCGAGATCCAGGTTCTGGGAGATGCTCATGGCAACATAGTTTATCTCTGGGAGCGCGAGTGCTCGATTCAGCGCAGGCACCAGAAGCTCATCGAGGAGGCGCCCAGCCCTTTCCTCGACCAGGCCACGCGCCAGGGCATGGGAGAGCAGGCCGTCGCGCTGGCCAGGGCCGTCGGCTATCAGTCGGCCGGCACGGTGGAGTTCGTCGTCGACAAGGACCGGAACTTTTACTTTCTGGAGATGAACACGCGGCTCCAGGTCGAGCATCCGGTCACGGAGTTCATCACCGGGCTTGACATGGTCGAGCTGATGATCCGCGTTGCCGCCGGCGAGCCGCTCCCTCTCTCCCAGGAGCAGGTCCGCCGCGAGGGCTGGGCGCTGGAGTGCCGGATCAACGCCGAGGACCCGTTCCGCAATTTCCTTCCCTCCACCGGCCGGCTGGTCCGCTTCATGCCCCCCGAGGAAGAGCCAGGCGCCGTCCGCGTTGATACGGGCGTCTACGAGGGGGATGAGATTTCCATCTACTACGACTCGTTGATCGCCAAGTTGATCACTCACGGCGGGACCCGCGATCAGGCGATCGCCCGGATGCACGATGCGCTGGGCGCCTTCGTGATTCGCGGCATCTCCTCCAATCTCGCCTTTCAGGCCGCCGTCACGCGACACCCGCGCTTCGTCGCCGGCCATTTCAACACGGAATTCATCGCCGACGAGTTTCCCAAGGGATTTCATCCCTCGACCCTGACCCACGATGACCCGCTCTTGCTCGCGTCGGTGGCTGCCTATGCCCGTCGCCGTTACATTCATCGGGCAGTGCGGATCACCGGGCAGCTCAAGGGCCATGAGCGGCGGGTTCCTCGCGAGTGGGTCGTCCTCACGCAGGGGCAGAAGTACCAGCTTGATGTGGTACTGGTCGAGGGCGGCTGCGACGTGACTTACCAGGGCAAGACCCATCCCTTGCGCACCGACTGGAAGCTCGGCGAGTTCCTGCTCCGCGGCACCTGGAACGGCGAGAAGATCTGCATTCAGATCGAGCGAATGGGGCTGAGGTATCGCGTTTACCACTGGGGCACCCAGATCGATGCCATGGTGGTGACCGGCCGCGCTGCCGAGTTACTCGCCCTCATGCCGGAAAAGCCGCCGCCCGATCTTTCCAAGTTTTTGCTCTCGCCCATGCCGGGGCTCCTGAAAGAGATCGCGGTGCAGGCGGGGCAAGAGGTGCGAGCCGGCGAGAACCTGGTGGTGATCGAGGCCATGAAGATGCAGAACATCCTCAAGGCCGAGAACGATTGCATCGTGGCCGAGATCCTGGCCAAGACCGGTGACAGCCTGGCCGTCGATCAACCGATCGTGAGGTTTCAGTGACCTCTGGACGACTTTTCCCAGTTACTCTTTCCGCACAGGACTTCTCCCATGAGACAGCCTGCAACATCCTCTGTTTCGCGTCGCGATTTCGTGAAGGGCTCGGCCGCGGTGACGGCCGCCGGAGCGCTCGAGCTGGGCCACGTGGCTCACGCCGCCGGGACCGACGAGATCAAGCTCGCGCTCATCGGTTGCGGCGGCCGCGGGACGGGTGCCGCGTATGATGCGCTGGGGAACCGCACCCAGAGCAACCTCAAACTCATCGCCATGGCCGATGCCTTCCCCGAACCGCTGGAGCGCGCTCGCCAGGACCTTCAGAACCACTTCCAGAACCGGGTGGATGTGCCCCCGGACCGCCGTTTCGTGGGCCTTGACGCTTACGAGAAGGCGATCGCCACGGAAGCGGACATCGTGATGCTCTGCACGCCGCCAGGGTTCCGGCCCATCCACTTCGCGGCCGCCGTCAAGGCGGGCAAGCACGTCTTCCTCGAGAAGCCGGTGGCCGTGGACGCACCCGGCTATCGGGCGATCAGATCGGCGAACGCCGATGCGAAGAAGAAGGGCTTGCACGTCGCGGTCGGCCATCACCTGCGCCATGCCCGGAACCACATGGAGGTCGTCCGCCAGATTCACGACGGCTTGATCGGCGACCTGCTCTTCACCCGCGCGTACTTCAACACGCAGGGGATCTGGAATCGTCCTCGCCATCCGGGCATGACCGAGATGCAGTACCAGGTGAACAACTGGTATCACTTCGTCTGGCTCAGCGGAGACCACAACGTCGAACAGCACGTCCACGGCATCGACGCCTGCAACTGGATTGCCCAGGCAGCGCCGGTGCAGGCCACCGGCATCGGCGGCCGGCAGGTCCGCGC
>JBMFUH010001073.1:0-2437 GCA_049966735.1 Isosphaeraceae bacterium | reverse complement strand
AGCGGACCCTACGATATTCAATGAGTGCGCAAGCCGACTGCAAACCGCTCTAGCATGTTCATGATCGCTCACCCCTCTTGGAAAGCTTCGCCTTCACGCCGCCCCGGTTCGGGCGCTGGCTTCGGCGGGCGGCGGGCAGGTGGGCAGGACGAGCGTGAACGTGGAACCCTGGCCCAGGCGGCTCTCGGCGCGAAGACGGCCGTGGTGCGCCTCGACGATGTCGCGGCAGACGGCCAGTCCCAGGCCGGTCCCTCCCGCGCCCGAGGCGTCGGGGCCGGTCTTCGTGGAGAAGAAGGGTTCGAAGATGCGGCGCAGATGCTCCGGCGCGATGCCGGTTCCCCGGTCGATCACGCTCAGCTCGGCAAGCCGGCCGGCAGGGTCGGGCGCCAGCCTCAAGGTCACCACGCCCCCATCGGGCATGGCCTGGCGGGCATTGATCAGAAGATTGATGAGCACTTGTTGAATCTGTGCCGCGTTCACCCGCGCGAAGGGCCGGCCCAGCAGTTGCACCTCCAGGCGCACCTTGTTCCGCGCCAGGTCCTTGCTCGTGAAGAGCACCACCTCTTCCACCAGCCGGTTCAGGTCGACCGCCGCGCGGTGATTGGGGTCGCGGCCGGGCCGTGACAGGGCGAGCATCCCGCCGGTGATCGCCGCGGCGCGCTGGCCGGCCTCGAGAATTCGCCCCAGCGCACGATCGCGATAGGCCGGTTCAGGGTTCCGCAGACCGAGCTTGGCATAGTTGATGATCGGCGTCAGCGCGTTGTTCAGCTCGTGAAAGACGCCCCCCGCCAGCACGCCCAGGCTGCTGATCCGCTGGAGCGCGACCACTTGCCTCCGCAAGGCCTCGATTTCCCCGCGTGCCGGCGAGTCGTCGTCCGCGACCGACTGTCCGTCAACATCCGGGGAAGCAGCCAGCGACGCGGCGAATGTTGCCGGCTGGGTTGAGGCTGAGGGCAAGACCGATCCCACTGACTGCGTCGTCTTCGCGTCCGCCAACATACCTCGAGCCCTCCTGGCCATGACCTGGTCGTCCCTCCTTCGTATCGGATGGTGGACCAGACAGGATGAGCACAAAGGCCGCGCGCCCGGCATCGACCGGGCGCAATTCGACAGGACTCGAAAGACACCGCATTTACTTGACCCGCGTGTCGCTTTCCCGCTGGGCAGACTCGCCGATTCTCAACCCGGCGTCCCAGGGGATGAGGCGGATTCCGTTGGGCAGGTTGACCCGGGGGATCGTGGAAAGATTGTCGCTGATGAGCGGAGGCGTGACCTTGCGGCCGTCGCTCCAGTAGCCCAGATGCGTGAAGCGATCGGTGTCGCGAATCACCTCGTCAAACGTCCGGCCGGCGAAGGCTGCCTCCAGCGCGGTGTCGGCGATTCTCCAGAACCCCGCACGGTCCATGGCGTTGACATCGCCCAGGCTCAACTGCAACGTGCGGAACACGCCGTCGCCCGTATCGAGCCGGCGATTGGCCCCCGTGGGCGCTGTGTGTTCGGCAATGATTGGCGGAAAGCCATGCCGGTCGGAGCGGAAGAGCACGAAGCGCTTGCGCGATCGCGGAATCGCCGAGGTTTGGGTGAAGATCTGCCGACCGCGCACGTCGCCCACCAGCAGGTCGTCCTCGCCGACCCCCACCAGCAGGAGCGTGGCGGCGGGAACCCGATCGAGTTTCGGCTCTCGGGAGGGAAGGACCTCGCCCGGCATGAGCGCGACCACGACCTTGACCGGGGGCAGTCCCGCATCCGGATCGGCCGCGACGGCGGCAATCTGCGCGGCCAGGTTTCCTCCCGCCGAATGACCGATCACGGCGAAGCGGTCGAGGTCCGGACGAACGTGCTTGACGCCGCTATCGAGCACGCCCAGGGCGTCGCGGATGGCCGCGTTGGCGTTGGGCAAGAACTCCTTGGGCAACGTCCCCACGTCGTTCTGATACCGCGGAAAGATCACCGATCGTCCCGACCGGACCAGATGATCGATCCAGGCTCCGTAGAACGCCGGGTTCACGGCAAACCAGCCATGCAAGAAGACGACCACCGGGGCGCGGTCCGGCTTGGGCTCGGCCGGCTCGAACAGCCAGTACGAGCGCGGGCCCTCGCCAAACTCGTAGCGCCTTACCTTGTCGTGTGGGTAAATTCTGACGGGTTCCGGCCGCCCCTTCTCGGTCAGCCGTTTTGCCTCGTCTGGCTGACTGCCTGTCGCCTGTGCGTGGACCGATCCGCCGGCGACCATCATCGTCGCAATCAGCGCCGCGCGGAACACCCCCTCGGCCATCCTTGGCGAGCACATGAAAAGCCCCTGTCTGAGCAGACCCCGGTGAATCCTTTGGAAAAGCCAGTACAGTTAGCGCAAATTCCCTGGAAAGTCAATGCGAGTCCGGGAAGATCGAGCATGATCCGCCCCCCTTTAGAGCGGTTTTCGGGTCGATCGCTCACC
>JBMFUH010001072.1:0-2444 GCA_049966735.1 Isosphaeraceae bacterium | reverse complement strand
TCGCGGGAGTCGGTGAACGCCTCGGGGTCGTCGATCCGCTCCTGGTTGTAATGGACGCCCAGACCCCGCCAGAGAACGTTCATCATCGCCACGACGCGGAAGGTCCCCTCGGAGTTCTCATAGACCTCTGGGTTCCACCGGAACTGATCGAAGGTCTTGGCGGTCTGGTACCGAGCCCACGCGGCGGCGTGGTCCACCCAGGCGAGGCAGGCCGGGATGTCGAGCTGTTCGGAGCCCGGCAATCCGACGGCGCAGGCCAGGTCGAGTGCCGCCAGGTCGAACCCGGTGCACTCCGCATCCGTCGGGTTGCGCAACCGCTCTAGAGCGTTTTTCGGGTCGATAGCTCACCATAGTCCCGGCGCGCCGGGAGACGGCCGGAGCATTTGGTCCGCACAGCGGACCCTACGATATTTGATCAGTGCGCAAGCCGACTGTAGACCGCTCTAGGGTCAGCACGTCTCGGCACCTTCGGGTTCGGGACGTCTGTCAGATCGACGATCATGATAAGGGCCGATCCATGGGCTGGTCAAGCAGGCAGTTACGACGCCTCGATCGTTAGCGTTGTTTTTTGTCCGTCTGCTACGGGAAGCCCATCTCCGCCACGGTCGATTCACCCCGCTTCCAGAACGCGTGCATCACCTCGAGCTCTCGCTCCGTCAGCTCCCTGGCCGCCGGCCGCGCCATGATCGACCTCCTTTCCCTGCGCCTGAGGAATGAGATTTGGTTTCTTAGATTTGGTTTTATCGTAGTCGCTGGGAGGGCGAAGTCAGGGGAGTGACTTGCGGTTTTCTATCGGTCAAGGTTCGACCGCGAGAGGGAGCCCAGCCGCACGTGGCAGCTTCGTGCCTTGATGATCATGCGAATGGTTTGACTTCGAGACAGGCCAAGCTGGTCGATTGCCGGGGCGACGATGCTGGCGATCCAGGTCACCTCCGCGGTGCGGATCACGACCTCGGCTTCGGAGCCGTGACGGACGATGCGCTCGATCTGGCCCTCGATCACGTTCTGGGCGCTCAGGCCGGCGATCGGCCCGCGCGCCAGGAGGATGTCCTCGGCGCGGAGTTCCACGGTCACGGCCGTGCCGACCTGGTGGTCGACAAAGGGTACAACGAGCGCCGGGCCGCCCACGAGCGCCAGCCTCGTGGCGCCGCGGTTGGGAATGTGTTCCTCGACGTGTGCGTGAAGGACGTTGCACACCCCTTCAAGGTGTGAAAGCGCTGGGTTCGGAGTGGTCGAGAGCAGGTCGAGCGGCGGGCCCTCGGCGAGAATTCTCCCTTGTTCCAGCAAGAAGAGCTTGCTGCCCAGGCCAATGGCCTCGGCCGGGCTGTGGGTCACGTAGAGGACGGGAATGCGCTCGCTGCGCTGTACGGCTCGCAAACGGTCGAGCAGAACCTGACGATTGGCCAGGTCGAGTGCCGAAACGGGCTCGTCGCAGAGCAAGAGCCGCGGCCTGGGCGCCAGCGTCCGCGCCAGGCCGACACGCTGACGCTCGCCGCCGGACAGCGTTTCCGGTCGGCGATCGAGCAGATGCTCGACGCCGCAAAGCGCGGCGACCTCGGCCATGCGAGCCTCCCGCGCGGCTCGGCGCTTCTCGATCAGACCGAAGCGGATGTTGTCGGCGACACGCAGGTGCGGAAACAGGAGATCGTCCTGGAAAATCATGCCGATCCGCCGGCGCCGGAGCGGCTTGTCGATGCCCTGCGTCGCGTCGAAGAGCACGTCATCGCCCAGCCGCACCGAGCCCGAGCCGGGACGGAGGAGTCCGGTGATCAGCCGGAGGATCGAGGTCTTGCCCGATCCGGAGGGCCCGAAGAGCACGCCGATCTCCGTGCCCAGGCCGAGTGAGACATCAATGGTCAATCCCGTGTGGATGCGGCTGATCAGTCGGACGTCAAGAACAGGCGCTGCTTCGCTCATCGGCCTGCTCCTCGAGCGGGTACGGTCCGCTGCACGATCCAGAGCGCCGCGATCGAGATGACCGAGATCGCCAGGGCAAGCCAGCCGGCGCGCGCCGAGTCTCCCGCCTGCACGGCATCGTAGATGGCCAGGGAGGCGGTCTGGGTCAGTCCCGGAATGTTCCCCGCGACCATGACGGTCGCGCCGAAGTCGCCCAGGGCGCGAGCGAAGGCCAGGATGGTTCCCGCCGCCAGTCCGCGCCAGGCCAGCGGGAGGGTGATCGACCGGAAGACGGAAAGCTCCGTTCGCCCGAGCAGTCGCGCCGCGTCTTCGAGTGCGGGGTCCACGGCCTCCAGCGCGCCGCGGGCCGGCAGGAGGAAAAGCGGGAACGCCGCGACCGCCGCCGCGACCACCGCGCCCGACCAGTGAAAGACCAGTACGATTCCGAAGGTTCGCTCCAGCCACTCCCCCAGCCAGGCCCGCCGCGAGAGCAATTGAAGCAAGAGATAGCCCAGCACTGTGGGAGGCAGAACGAGCGGCAGAACGAG
>JBMFUH010001071.1:1043-2449 GCA_049966735.1 Isosphaeraceae bacterium | reverse complement strand
CTTCGAGATCGCCCACGTTTATCTGCCTCGTCCCGACCAGCCTCTGCCGAAGGAGCCAACCCGGCTGGCACTGGTCTCAGGCCAGGACTTCCGGGGGTTGAAAGGCATCGTCGAGGCACTGTTAAAGCGGTTGCACATCGCCGCGCCACTCTCCGCGCGTGCCGTGTCGGTGCCGCTCTTCGCCGCCGGCCGCGCCGCGGAGCTTTTGCTGGGCGAGACTCACCTGGGCTTTCTGGGCGAGGTCGATGCCGACCGGCTGGAGGCGATGGAGCTGCGCGGGAGTTGCTCGGCGGCCGAGCTGGAGTTTGACGTCTTGATGAGCCAGGCGGAGCTGATCGCGCGCTATCATCCCCTGCCGCCCTTCCCGGCGGTCGTTCGCGACCTCTCGCTGGAGGTCGACCGATCATTGACCTGGGCCGATCTCTCGGCCGTCGCGGCCAGCGCCGCCGGGTCGACGCTGGAAACCGTCGAATACCTCGACACCTTCCAGGGGGGCAACCTGCCGCCCGACCGCGAGAGCGTCCACTTCAGCCTGACCTTCCGCCACCCCGAGCGAACCTTGACCGGCGAGGAAGTCGACCGTGCCGTCAAGGCCGTGGTCGACGCCTGTGTGGCGAAGTTTCAGGCGAAGCTGAGGAGCTGAAAGGGGCTGCCGCGAGCGGTTCAACCCGGGACGTCGATCTGGTTGATCCAGTCGCGAAAGGCCTCTTCGTCCACATTGCGTCCGCTGAGGACGGCCACGACGTCGCCATCGCCGGAAAGGTCAACCTCGCCGTTGAGCAGGGCCGCGACCGTGATGGCGCCCGAAGGCTCGGCGCGCAGGCCGTGGTGATCGTAGAGCCAGCGCATCGCGGCCCGCGTGGCCTCGTCGGGCAGGGCGACCGATTCGCTCACCAGGCGGCTCAGGATCGGCCAGTTGTGCTCGCCAACATCGTACGACAGCAGGCCGTCGCAAATGCTGGTCGGGCGGTCGACCCGCACGCGCCTGCCGGCGGCGAGCGACTGGCGGAAGTCGTCGGCGCCGGCGGGTTCGACGCCGATGATCCGGCTTTGCGGATAGCCGTCGGCGATCGCGATCGCCTGGCCCGCCATCAATCCCCCGCCACTGACCGGGCAGACAAACACGGAAATGCGCCGCCCCTCGCGCTTCAGCTCGCGGACCACCTCCATCGCTCCCACGCCGTTGCCGGCGATCACGTGGGGGTCGTCGTAAGGGGATGCCTGGACGGCGTTTTCGACCTCGGCGATCTCGCGGGTCAGCCGGTCGCGCTCGCCCGTCTGGTGATCGCGGGTGATGTCGTAGGTGCGGATCTCCGCTCCGAACGACCGCGTTTTCTCGAACTTCACGCGGGGCGCTGTCTCGGGCATGATCACGATCACCCGGCGCTGAAACCGCATCCCGGCGA
>JBMFUH010001071.1:0-1033 GCA_049966735.1 Isosphaeraceae bacterium | reverse complement strand
CGGGAAATTCCCCGAGGAATGGGCGGCCACGGGCCGTTCGCCGATCCTCTCAAGGTTGTGGGCCATCCAGTTCAAGGCTCCCAGCAGCTTGAACGAGCCGGAGGGCGTCCAGCCGTAATCCTTGAGCCAGACTCGCCGGCCCGCCGGTAGCCCGAGAGCCTTCTCCAGAGCGTGGGAGCGAATCAAGGGAGCAGGCGAGACATGCGCGCGGATCAGCGGCTCCGCCTCCCGCACGTCGTCGATGGTGACCTCGGTGATGGACATGACAGACTCCTGGGCCGACGGCTTTCAGACCTCGCGTGTTTCCGGATGGAGGATCACTCGGCCATCATGATACCGCTTGGCATTCGCCATTTGCCATTCGCCATTTGCCATCATCCATTTCAAGATAAATTACGGATCGAACTAAGCACATAACTGAATTTATATGGTGTGTCAAGCGGGAGGCGAAGACGCACCATATCGCGAAGGTCAGAGTACCCGACTGAACCATCAAGGCCGCCAAGAGCGCCAAGAAGAGGCAAAGAGCTGCACCCGCGGACCACTCGGGCCACAGGGAAACGGTGTGCTTGGCGCCTCTCCGCCTGTCTCCGGACCGGCATCATGAGTGATGGCTCTCTTCTCGAGAGGGGTCTGGTAATCGGCGCCGGTTTGTCATCTGATGGTACGGAGCGGAGCGGCAGGGTCTTCCGGGTCGGGTACGTCGGATTCTTGACTCTTCGCCTGGGCATACGTCATGAAGCAACACCGTGCACGGCTCGTGCTGACCGTTGTGCTGTTCACTCCTCTGACCGGACTTGCGCTTGGCTCGCTGCCCGTCACGGTTTCGCGGACCGGCGCTGTCGCACAGGAGAAGACTGATTCGAAGAAGAAAGCCGTCAAGCCGACCCGAGTGCCGATCCGCCTGCTGGATGCCCAGGGCCAGCCGGTCCCAGGCGCGGTCGCGGCCACCTTCTTCTGGCGTGAAGTGGACCGGGGGCCGTCTTATGAGGTCCCGGATGGGGTTGAGTCGGCGACCTCGGACGAGAAAGGC
>JBMFUH010001070.1:0-2449 GCA_049966735.1 Isosphaeraceae bacterium | reverse complement strand
GACGGTCCATCCCGCCGATTCCGGCCAGGCTCGGGGATCATCTCCCTGGACATTCGCGAGGATCGGCACGGGGAGTACTTCGAGGCCAGCCGCGAGACCAGCGTCGACCCGGAGGTCGCTGTTCTCGACGTCCAGCCCTCCGACCGGCACTTGCTACTGCTCGTCCGGGAGGCAGGCGAAAAGCAGAAATTCCTCTGTGGCCACGATGAGCGGCACTGGTTCGTCGCCGCCATACCCGAGAACGCCGCGGTCGGGACGGTTCGTCAGGCGAAAGAGGCTCTCAAGCCCGCCGCCGTCCAGCTCGCTCAGGATCTCCAGAAACTGCGTTCAAATGCCCGCAACCGGCGCAAGAATGCCGCCTACCACCGTCAGGGTGAATGGTTCTTTCTACCGGTTCGCGGCTTCCGAATGGACGACAGCCTGGTGCTGCGCAACGAGCCCCTCAGCAGGGGAAATGGCGGCAAGCCGCACTGGGTTGAGTTCTGCTACCGCACGGGTGGGGAGACCGTCTACGTTTGCCCGCGCCACCCCAACGGGGTCAGCGGCAAGGAATATCAGAGCATTCTCGATGGCAACCCTCGCGCCAGGAATTGGGGCTGGCTGCCAATGAGCCGGAATCCCGGCGTCTACGTCCGAGGAAGGGTCCGCCATCCCGACCACAAGACCATCGTGCTGCACGGCTGGCACCGGGTTCTCATGAACACCGAGAGTCAAGCCAAGGCCATGCGCCACGTCGCCTTCCTGGACTGATTGCCCATCGCTGGAACGAGAGCGAAGGACGAATCAACCTGAATCGGAGGCGGAAAAGCTGTCGGGAATCGAAAACGTGTGTGTTCGCTCAATTTCGCTACAATCGTTTCCGGAGACCGTTTCTTCCCTGACACCGTTTCTTCCACTTCCCGCATTCACTGCCGGATCATATAAAGGTGCACGCCGAAGGCGTCGAAGTCGTCCTCGAACCGGCCTTGGGAGATCGCGATCCGTCGGGGGGATGAGTTCCCCTCGCCGAGGACTTCGGCCGAGTTGGCGTCGCCCAAGCCCTTGATCTCGAATGTTCCCCGCGTCGGCGCGTTGCGCATGGCGACGGCGAAGACGTAGGTCGTGCCGCGGTGGCGCTTGACCACCATGTCGATCGGGACATGGGCATTCGAGGAACGCACCTTACCGACGTCAGGCAGGCTGGGACTGTTCAAGACCGGCGCCAGGTGTTGGATTTGACGGTTGATCGCGGTCACTGCCTTGAGCATCTCGGGGTCGTCCAGGAGGGCGTGCTCGTTGAACCTGGGCTTGAACTGATGGACGAAGTAGATCAACCCGCGCGAGCCGTGAATCAAGGCCATCCAGACCTCAGCCTTCACCTGGTGGGGCGTGGCCTTAGCGCTGGGGTTGCTGATATGCGTACACTCGATGCAGTTCCACACGCGTTTTCGCCCGCCGGTCCATTTCACCAGGCGATCGACCCCCTTGGCCACGTACCAGAGCAGGTCGGGGGCATCCTTGCGGTCGAGCCCCGCCACCGGATAGACGTCGAACGAGACGATGTCACAACCCTGCACATAGCTGGGATAATCGTCCAGGCTGGCGCCGGGCCCGCGCCCGACCCACTGGTCGTTGGCCACCCCCTGCCCCAGGTTGAGCAGGATGGGCCGGGTGGGGTCCTGGACGCGCAGTTTCTGATAGTCGTCGACGATCTTCGACGGCTTGACCGGCGGCCCGTAGCGGCGGCGGCCGGTTGACCGATCGACGATCTCCTGCGCGTTGTCCGGCTCGTCGCCGTGCATCCAGCCGACGATGATCGGGTCGTCCTTGTGGGCCAGCCCCAGGCGGTTCTGTCCGCAGATCACCGGCATGCCCGCGGCCTTCAGCTCCTCGAGCTGCTTGTCGGTGGGGCCTCTCCAGAGGGCCACGTAAAGATTGATCCCGGCCTCCTTGTAGCGGCTGGCATTGCTGGGGTCCTGGAGCCAGACGGCGATCGGGAAGAAGTTGGGGTCGGCCAGCGGTCCCTGGAATCCGGCCAGCGAGGAATCAGCCGCCGGCCGATCATCGCCGCGCACGCTTGCCGGCACGTTCCAGGCGAGAAGCAGCAAAGCCATCCACAACAAGGTCGCGTGTCTCATTCCTTCGGCTCCCATCTGGTTGGGGGTTTTCGTAGCCCCCTCGGCCGCCTCGATCGAGGCGTCTCGATCACTTGGGAATCCAGCCCTTCGCGGTCTGTGGGTCAAACTTCTCGGGCAACTCGTACGAGACATGGACGGTCTTGGAGCCGACTTCAATGCCCCCCAGCCTGGGCTCCCAGACCCAGGTCCAGCGCTGGAATTCGCTCCTGGCGAGGAGGACCCGGTCCAGGACCTCGGTCCCGCGGTCCTTGACCCAGCCGCCGTAGTTGTTGGTGTATTGCCAGATCTCGTGCCGGACCGTCGCGACGGGAGCGCCGAAGTCGGCATCGTAG
>JBMFUH010001069.1:0-2451 GCA_049966735.1 Isosphaeraceae bacterium | reverse complement strand
GTTTCGCGGGATGAGATCCAACAACGGGCCCAGGAAGGACTTTGTTCCGCAACGGTTGGGCAAGCCTTGTGGGTCGCGCCGGGATGGACGGCTGTATCGATGATGAGGATCGGCAGGTACACCCAGAGCCTCGGAGGCGACGGGTTGATCGCCCAGCGCTGCATGTGCTGGG
Source organism: Isosphaeraceae bacterium (assembly GCA_049966735.1). Lineage (GTDB taxonomy): Bacteria > Planctomycetota > Planctomycetia > Isosphaerales > Isosphaeraceae > Aquisphaera. The sequence continues at coordinate 2,279 of JBMFUH010001069.1, read as the reverse complement.
CGACGAGGTTTCGAGGAGAGATCGGGTCCGCTCCGGCGTCGCGCCACCGCGCCAACGTGGCCCCATGGGATGGATCAATCGTTCCCGTGCCGAGCTAGAAACGGTGCCTCGAAGGCGTAGTCCCCCGACTCGACCTCGAAGACGGCCTTGCCGTGCTGAACTCCCGCCGGGCGAACCCCAGGGGATTTCCCGGCGGGTCGATGGCTTTCGGTCACGGCTTCGGGCCGCGACGTCGGCAGGCAGACCGTGGCCGTCGACCCTGGCGGGACCGTCACATTCAGGTGGAGTACGCCGGGATCCAGCCGCCAGTTGCTCTGGATCTTTCCATAGGGTGACTGATACGCAGCCCGGGCAAACGTCAGGCCGCCCACGACGCCCGGCTTGATGAAGAAGTGTCGGAATCCCGGTGCTTGCTCATCGATCCGGATGCCGCCCAAGCCCTGGATGAACCACGAGCCGACCGATATCAAGGTGTCGTGAATATGCGACATGGTCCCCGGCCAGTCTTCCCAGATCGTCGTCGCCCCCTGGTCGAGCATGTAGCCCCAGCTTGGGTAGTCGCGCTTGCTCACCATTTCATAGATGAGGTCGTTGCGGTCCTGCAGCATCAGGTACTTGAGCAGGAAATACGTCCCGTGCATGCCGGCGTTGATATGACCCTTGTCCTTCACCAGGATCGTCTCTTCCAGGTTCTTCATCACGGCGGGGCGAAGATCGGCCGGCACGATCCGCAGCAGGAGCGGAAACGCCAGGTAGGGCTGGGCGCCTCCGGCGTAGCCGTTGGTGGCTGGCTCATAGAACCGCTGGTGCAGCGCCTGGCGCGGAGCGTCGGCTTTCCGCGCGTACATCGCCGCATCATCCGGTTTGCTCAAGATGGCGGCCATCTTCGATGCGAGATCGAGCGTGTAAAGATAGTGGCAATTGTTGATGAGCGGCGCGGTCTTCGCGCCCCGGGCGGGGTCCTTCTGGCCGGGATGCTGGGGGCTCACCCAGTCGCCCAGGAAATTCCACTCGGCCATCCTCATGCCGTAGCTCTTGTAGAACTGGAGCACATGATCAGACGTCTTCGACTCCACGAAGGCCAGCCATTTCTTGATGTAAGGATACGAGATCTCGATGATCCGTTTATCTCCGTACTGGAGATAGAGCTGCCAGGGGAGCGTGACGAGGAACCCGCTCCACATCGGCCCGCCGCCCCCCTGATCCTGATAGTTGGGGGCCGTGTAGGGGAGGTCGCCGGTTTGGGGGTCCTGCGCGGCACGCCAGTCGGCCGTCCACTTGCTGTAAAGCGCTCCGGTAGTGAAGTTGAACATGCCCGTCTCGAGCGACGTCCCGGCGTCGCCGCCGTAACCCAGGCGCTCGCGGTGCGGGCAGTCGACCACGTAGCCTCCCATCGTCAGGCAGCGGTAGGTCCGGGTGGTTGTGCCGTAGATCCGGTTCAAGAGATCGCTCGAGCAGGCAAACTCCGCGGCCGGCTTGTAGCCCGTGTGAATGAAGTCACCTTTCATATCCTCAAGCGCTGGGGCGTGCTTGAGCCCGCTGATCCGAACCAGCGAGAACGCGTGATAGTTGAACCGCGAGCAGAAGCGCAGAGTCCTTCCCTCGGGCGGTATCACTTCGTCGCGCTGGTGGTACGTATCCAGACGTCCGTCGGGATGGCGAAAGTCGGCGTATTCCAGCTTCACGCCATTGGGCTCGGCTCCGCCATCCGGGATGCGCAGCTCGAACCAGCCCGTGAAGTTTCGTCCCATGTCGACGAGATACACTCCCGAAGGCAGCTCCGAGACCTTGACAGGCCGGATCGTCTCGACGATGCGGTTCGGCTGGACCAGTTGGGCCGCGGTGGTGACGTGAGGAGGGTGGAATACCGTCGCCGCTTGCCAGTCGGAGTCGTCCAGCGCGGCCGTGTTCCAGCCCGACAGTTCATGGCTGGCGTCATAGCGCTCGCCGCCATAATCGCCGAAGGCCGTGCCGCGGCCGAGCGGAGAGAGCGGGCTCTCGCGGACCTTCCAGGTCGCATCGGTGGCGACTCGCTGCTTTGATCCATCAGAGAGCAGCATGTCGATCTGAGCGCGAACCAGCGGTCCGTCGTGGATCACGCCCGGATGGCGCCGGACGTACCAGCCGCGGCCCAGCCAAAGCGCGACGCAGTTCTTGCCGGCAACGAGGTAGTCGGTGACATCGTGCGTCAGGTAGAGATTCCGCTTGGAGTAGTCGCTCACCGCCGGGCTCAGAACGTGGTCGTCCACCTTCTTGCCGTTGATGTAGAGCTCGTAGTA
>JBMFUH010001068.1:0-2454 GCA_049966735.1 Isosphaeraceae bacterium | reverse complement strand
CCGTCGCGCCGCGCCTTACAGCATCTACGACCGGTTCGACTTCAACGTGATCACCGGCCAGAACGGCGATCTCTACGATCGGTACTACGTGCGCATCCTCGAGATGCGGGAAAGCGCCAAGATCCTCAAGCAGGCCGTGCGCGACATTCCCGACGGGCCGATTCTCCCCGGTAAGAAGAGCTACCAGATCAAGGTGCCCGCTGGCGAGGCCTATTCGCGGGTCGAGAACCCCAAGGGTGAACTCGGCTACTACGTGGTCGCCGACGGTTCCGGCTCCGCCTACCGCTACCACGTGCGCAGCCCGTCCTTCATCAACCTGACCGCGCTGGAACAGATGTGCCTGGGCCATACAGTCGCGGACGTCGTCGGAATTCTGGGCAGTCTGGATATCGTCTTGGGAGAAGTGGATAGGTAGCAGTGGGCAGCGGGCAGTTGGAAGTGGGCAGTGAAAGGCTCGGTTGACTTATGTGAGTCCCCACCAGCAGGACACGATTCTCAGCCCTTCTCCTGAAGTTGGTCGACTCCTAAACGAGTTCAGCAAACCACTTGCCAACGAGGCTCAACAATGTATTCCTGGCAACCGACAACCAGCTACTGCGCACTGCCCGCTTCCCACTGCCCACTAGCAACTGACAACTAGCCACTACTTCAGAGGTACAAGAATGGCAATCGGACAAGGCGTTATTCGAGGGCATCTGATCACGTTGCGTCGGTTCTTGCTGACGTTCTGGAGAGACATCCGGGCGGGTAAGGGACTGAAACGGCGCGGTGGCGGGCCGCTCTTGGTCGACCTCTTCCACACTCCCGCGCGGGGCAGCGAGCCGACGATCCAGCAAGACTACAAGACTGATGGGCTCTTCACGGTCGAATACCCGGACGAGCGGTTGCCGGTCTACGAGCGGTTTCGCGTCCTCCCCATGCTCGTTTATGACACGGAGGATGGCAATGTGCGCTGCACCTCATGCAATATTTGCGCCAAGGTCTGCCCACCCCAGTGCATCTGGATGACCCAGGCCAAAAGCCCCAAAGGAACCGTCGTTCCCTTGCCCGAAGACTTTTACATCGACATGGACGTCTGCATGAACTGCGGCCTCTGCGCCGAGTATTGCCCGTTCGACGCCATCAAGATGGATCAGAATTTCGAGCTCTCCAACTACGAGCGGCACCAGACACACATCTACAGCCTGCAGGACCTGCTCGTTTCCAGCGAGTACTACTCCAAGACCCATCCCGAGGCCTGGAATAGCTCGGACGAGGTCGCCGAGCGCAACAAGGTCGGCAAGAAGAAGGACCAGAGGCTCCAGAAGGCCTTGGGCGCTGCGGCCAAGGCCGCGCCCACCGCCGCTTCCCAGCCCGCGGCACAGCCGGCGAAAGTCTGAAAAAATCTAGGAACGGGTGGCAAATCGCTTCCCGATTTTGAAGATGATGCGGTAGGATGGACAGGAATGTCCGTCCTACGGCGGAATTGTCTCCGCGGGCTCCGATCCGGATCGAATGCCAGGAAGCTGTTCTCCCGCCTGTTCCTAACCACACGCCACTCACCACTGCCGCTGGAGGGCTCCGCGCGTTTTTTTGCGCCCGGCCCCACTACATCCACTCTCGCCAGCATTGGCCAAGACTGGTAAAATCACTTCGTTTTGGTTGACCTGGAGGTAGGCAGACGCCATTGTTTTAGTAAGATAGATAATCCACGAAGACTGCAATGTCGTATTGCCTCTCCGTTTGATTGGCCCAGTGACGAGCGTGACTCATGATGAACTTCATCGGCCGGAAGGTTGTTTTGGGGCGGTTGGGGAGACGCGGTAACGGCGCCACGGCGGGTGGCTCGGCGAGACGTTCACGTGCTCGATGGTCCGGAATGCTCGAGGTGCTGGAGAGCCGGGAGCTGCTCAGCACGACGCTGAATGTCATAGGCAGTCCGAACACACCTTACACCTTGCAGCAGTTCGGCGGACCTCCGGCGGCGGCCCTGGTGCAGAACGGTATCGTGCAACTGGCCGCCCCCACCGCGTCGGGGCAGGGCGGCCAGGACAATTCGATCTCCTTTAACACCAGCGATCCCGGCGGCTTTTACCAGGTGAATGCCACCTGGGTCTTCACCGTGACCCCCGTGACCGGACTGGGAACTGGCCTCTCCTTCGCGCTTTTGAACACGTCGGTTTACGGGACAACCGGCGGCGCCGCCAGCTCGAACGTTGCGCAAGGGCTTTACTCGGGATCGGTGGCCTTCGGCTTCGACACCACGAACAACGTCGTCAATCTCAGTCTTAATGGACAGGTCGTCGATTCGGTTGACCTGACCACGCTCACCACGCCTGTCACCCTGGACAGCGGCAAGCCGATCGAGGCGGATGCGGTGTTCGACTTCCCGTCGATCGGCTCCCAGTCAGGCTCGGGCACGGTCTCGCTCACCCTGACCCCGTTCAATGCTACCACCCCCGTGCCGGTTTTCAC
>JBMFUH010001067.1:0-2455 GCA_049966735.1 Isosphaeraceae bacterium | reverse complement strand
CCCCACATCGACGCCTTCCAGGTGATATTCCTCCGTCCTGACCACCCGCTGGCTCGTGACGTTTTTGAGGTACACCAGAAGTTCCACAGCGGAGGAGCCATCAATTATAACGGCTGGTACCTGGGGGGCATGAGCATCGAGGGCGCGTATCTTTACCCCTTGCCGAGCCCTTCCTCCGTCACCTGAAGAGATGCGCGCTCTCGGGATCGGGCACAGACCTCGAGTTCTCTTCCAGGCAGCGCATCGACCGGAAGAACGTGATCATCGGCGCGGGGGCCATGGGCTCTGCCGCGGCCTATCACCTCGCCCGCCGGGGAGAGCCGGTCTTGCTGATCGAGCAGTTCGCGCTCGGTCACGATCGCGGCAGCTCGCGCGGTGCCGCGCGGATCACTCGTCTTCGAGCCCGACGCGGGAATGCTCGCCGCCGCGCGGGCCGTCGCCCTGCAAGTTGAGCTGGCCCGGGCGCACGGTGGCGACAAGACCCTGGCCTTACCGTCGACACCTGTCCGGCGGATCGATCTGGCAGGAGACCGGTCGATCATCCTGACCGATTCGCTGGAGATCCGCGCCGAGCGTCTGATCATCACGGCGGGCGCCTGGGTGAAGCGCCTCTTGCCCGAGCTTCCCGTTCCGCTTCAGGTCACGCCCTGGATCTCAATGACCGCCATGGCCTCTGCATCGGCGTCGAGTGGAGCTTCGCCGACATTCGAGGATGGTTCCAAGCCCACGATCGACAAGCTGGGCGCGGAACTGCTCGCCGCCGGCATTGACGTGACGCTCAATGGCAAGTTCGTCTCGGAACTCGTTTTGCTCGAAGCTGTGGATCAAGCACACCACAAATGATTTAGCTCGAAAGTGAGTGGCGCAAAGGGAAGATTGCTACTCACGATCACAGTCTGGAATATCTTGAGAATTGCGTCGGCGGCTGGTGCTTATAGCAGAAGGTCCGCAACGGGGATCCCGCCGACTTCCTGTCCATCGATCACGACTGGAACGTCCTGACCACGCACATAGTCGACCCGCGCTTTGTACGATCCCGCGCCCGGGTCAGGATCAGAGTACACCTCGACCTGTCCGTCAATGAGATTGACGATCCAGTAGATCGGAATCCCAGCAAGAGCGTACGTCTGAAGTTTCACGGTCCGATCCCGGGTCAAGGTGGCGTCGGCAACCTCGATGATGAGTGAGATGTCGGCCGGCCCGGGATGTTGGGTCGCGTAGGCGGTATCGTCGCCCCGGATCACGGCGATATCGGGCTCCGGTTCGTCATAGTCCGGAATGCGCACGGGGTCTTCCTTGGCAACGTGCCAGCCCGCGGCAACAAGGTTGCGGAGTGCGCGCTGACACGCTTTGGTGGACGTGACGTGCTTTGGTCCTCTGGGCATTTTCCACACCACAACCCCATTCAGAAGTTCGACCGGATCGTCCTCGCCGATGGTACGGTCGCGCACCATCTGGTCATACTGGCCGACCGTGAAGTGATACAGGTCACCCGGCGAAGGAACGATCATCGGGTTCGGCTGCGTGATCGTGGACACGAGAATCACTCCCAACGTGCTTTGGTCAATCGACTCGCTTCGGAGGAGGGGCTTTCTTCTCATCGGCCTTAGACGCTTTCATGTCTCAACGCCTTCCCCGGTGCCTGCTGCCGCCGGTTCCTCCGGCGCGTCGGTGGCCGCCAGCTCGACGATTAGTCGGGCATCGATTTCATGCCTCGTGTTGTCGGACGCGTGGAACGTCAGCACGCGCCCTCGACGGTCGATCGAGGCAAACTCGGGACCACCGAAAGAACAAACGCCGTGCGGAGAATTACCTGGGCCATTTCTTCTACGTCCTATCATAGCAAATTCCCGCCCGGGCCACGGTTTCAAGTTCTCGTGCTTGATTGGCAAGGTGCTGGCCGAGTCGATGACAACGGGAGCGAGCGGGCGTTGGATTTCGCGGTGGAAGCTGGTGCCGGCGCACGTCCGGTTGCCTGATCGCCGCCCTTTCCGCTCGTCTCAAGCAGCGCAACGGGGGCTTCGCGGGGTCAGACCCTGTTTCCGGTTTACGGGCAGGTCCGCGAGAGGTTTGTTTCAGAACCAGGGTCCCGCGGATTGAGTCTGCCGACGAGGGGCGCTTCGAGGCGCTATTCAAACCGAGGTTGCCAGCCCTTGACGCCGCTTGAGCCGCCGCGCTTGCTTCCACAAGCGATTTGGCGCGTCATGCGGATTTTTCCGTAAAATCATCGTTTTACGGTGAAATCAGGCGATTTTTTGCCTTCGATCGGGCTCGCGACTCGAAACATGGCGCAGCATATTAGGTAGAACAGGAAAAGAGGAGACATTGTGCGCCTCGCGCCTGGAGCATAATCACCCATGCCTGCACGGCTTCACAGAAAGGAGAGAGCGGAAAGTGGGGAGGGGCCGTCTCCTTTCTACTTTCACCCATCTTCTCTCTCGCGAATCCCCGCCCG
>JBMFUH010001066.1:0-2458 GCA_049966735.1 Isosphaeraceae bacterium | reverse complement strand
GCTTCCCTACGGTCAGCCCCAGCCACCCTGGGTCCGCTGCAAACCTTGTGCGATACGTCGAAACCTCGGTGGAGTTCGGCGAGGAGTCTCGAAATCAGTCGGGAGGTCGACGCCCCATGAGCCTGGAACTGACCCTGGCGACCGAGGCCGATGCGGAGGGCATCGCGGCGGTGCGCAACGCGGCAAGCGAGCAGCTCACGGCAACGTTCGGGCACGGTCCGTGGACAGTGGCTTGCTCGGCGAAGAGCGTCTTCTCGAACCTGGGATGGTCAAGGATCTTCGTCGTCCGCCGCGGCACAGCGCCAATTGCGACGCTCAAGCTGGGAACGAAGAAGCCGTGGGCCATTGACGCGACGTACTTCAGTCCTTGCCTCAGACCGTTGTATTTGACCAGTATGGCGGTTCTTCCCATCGAGCAGCGCCGGGGTGTCGGACGGCTCTGCATCGAGCAAGCCGTGCGGATCGCCCGGAGCTGGCCGGCCGACGCCCTCCGCCTCGACGCCTACGACGCCGCGGCCGGCGCGGGGGCGTTTTACCTCAAGTGCGGCTTTCGTGAAGTCGGGCGGGCATCGTATCGGAACACACCAATGATCTACTTCGAGCGGATGATCTGACGTGGGACCGAGGCCGTTCCCGGCTCGACAGCAGCCACTTCGGTGGTGCGGGGCAAGCGATTGAAGCTCGTTGCGAGCGCTTGCTCCGGCCGCGATCGACTCATACGATTGACTCAAGCCCTGGCTCGTTGTCGACTCAACCGGCCCTTTTGCTCGCGGAGTGAAGCACGCGATGAATTCCGAGGACAGCCCCTCGACCCCAACACAGCCCATTGATCGCCGCGAGACCTGTCCGCCGGCCTGCCCGGTCTGCGGCGGGAAGCTGATCGAGCTGCGCGGGAAGCTGGTTTGCTCGCGCTGCCGGACCATCTGCGAGACCTGCTGCGAAGGGGGACGGGGATGAAGCCTGAGGATGCGCAGGCGGCGGGTCAGCTCTCCGCATTGCTGGCTCAGCTCGATCCGGCCAGCCCGCGCTATGCGACGGAGGTCGTGGACCGCGTGCTTGCCCAGGCGCGGGCGGTTGGGGCCAGCGACGTCCATTTTCATCCCGGGACCGATGGGCTGGAGGTTCGCTGGCGGATCGACGGCGTGCTGCAAAGCGTGGCCGTTCTCCCCGCGAAGCTGGCGCCCAACATCGTGGCCCGGCTCAAGGTGCTGGCCGAACTCTTGACCTATCGCACCGACGTCCCCCAGGAGGGCCGGATTCGCGGCGTTCCCGGCGAGGTCGAGATGCGGCTCTCCACGTTCCCCACGCTGCACGGCGAGCGGGCCGTGGTGCGACTCTTCACCGGGCCGGGCCGGTTCCTCCGGCTGGTCGACCTGGGCCTGCCCGGCGAGGTCCGCGATGCGCTCTCCGGCTTTCTGGACGAGACCTCCGGCGCGGTGATCCTCTCGGGACCGGCCGGCAGCGGCAAGACGACGACGATCTACGCCTGCCTCCGCGAGCTGGTGGCCCGGACCCGCGGCGAGCGCAGTCTCACTTCGCTGGAAGACCCGATCGAGTCGGCCGTGGCCGGCGTGGCCCAGGCTCAGGTGAACCTGGCAGCCGGTCTGACGCTCGAGGTCGGTCTCAAGGCCCTGCTGCGGCAGGACCCGGAGGTCATCGCCATCGGCGAGATCCGCGACCGGACCACCGCCGAGATCGCGCTCCAGGCCGCACTCACGGGGCACCTCACCCTCACCACGTTTCACGCCGGCAGCGCCTGCGAGGTCGTGGGCCGCTTGCTGGACATGGGGCTGGAACCTTACGCGATCCGCAGCGGCCTCCGCGCGGTCATCGCCCAACGGTTGGTGCGCAAGCTTTGCGAGAATTGCTCGGTCCCGGCGGAGGGGCCGGAAGATTTCCTCGGCCTGCCAGTCGAGCATGCTCGCTTACCGAACGGCTGTCCGGCCTGCGGCCAGACCGGCTACCGCGGCCGGATGGTGTTGGCCGAGTTGCTTCTTCCCCATTCGGAGCAGATCGGCCAGGCCATTCTCGGCCGAGCCGATGTTCATCGGCTTGAGGAACTGGCACTCGAGGTCGGCATGGTGAGCCGCTGGCAGCGCGCCTGCCAGGCGGTGGAGGAGGGCCTTACCTCGCCCGCCGAGATCCGCCGCGTGCTGGGAGTTTCCACGAGTGGGACAGGATTCCAACCTTGTCCTTGAGATGGAGCTCTTGAATTTTGACAAGATCGATCTTGTCCCACGGACTTCCCTCCCTCCCCTGCGGACCTTGGCGGTGCGGTTGACCCCGCCGGCCTCTGTGCAAAGAAACGAGCGCCTCAAAGCCGGCGCGACTCAATCATTGGTCATCGCGGGCACCAGACCGAACGGTCCCTCCGGGTCAAGGCCCTGGACGCTGCACGGAGGCACAGCAATTCCCGGCCTCTTGGAGGTCACTCGTCGCCGTTAGCCCACTTTAACAG